>JASJEA010000058.1 GCA_030064935.1 Crocosphaera sp.
ACTCTATAGAAGAATTAAATCAATTTGCAGCAGATACAGACAACTTCTTAGAAGAATTAAGCGATGAAGCTCCAGAAAACTCTATAGAAGAATTAAATCAATTTGCAGCAGATACAGATAACTTCTTAGAAGAATTAAGCGATGAAGCTCCAGAAAACTCTATAGAAGAATTAAATCAATTTGCAGCAGATACAGACAACTTCCTCGAAGAATTAAGTGATGGGGCTCCAGAAAACTCTATAGAAGAATTAAATCAATTTGCAGCAGATACAGACAACTTCTTAGACGAATTAAGTCTTGCCGATGAAAACTTCAGCCAAGACATTGATGAGGATGCAGAATTATTATCCGCATTAGAAGAAGACAGTTTTGAAAATCTGGTAGTAGACGATCAAGGGAATGAGGGAACAGACGCCTTACAAGACTTATTGAAAGATCAAACAGAGTCAAGTGATCAAGAATTCTTGGAAATTTTACCAACCTCAGAAGAAACAGTCTCTAGTCAGGATAATGATCCCTTTGCAGATATCTTTGAACCCGACAGTCAAGATAACAAAATTGATCCCAATGATCCGTTTGCCGAACTTTTAGGAGATGGAAGCGAACAACCCGACGAAGAATTTTTGGACTTACTACAAGCTGATGATAACATCAACCCTAAGGCCAACCAGTCCGAAGATTCTCAATGGGATAATATGTTTGATGATACCAGTAGCAAAAAAGGTGATTCCGACAACCCATTTTTGATGGAAGAAATGCTTGAAACCTCAAAAACTCATCAATCCTCTTAACCTCGAATAAGTATTATTACCGAATGGGAACTTGCTTAGAGCAAGTTCCCATAATTTTTGTCCGAAAAAAATAAAAAATTTCCGCAAATCTCTTGGCAGATTGTTCAATTAACGTTATCATTAACCAGCCCTAATTCCACTAAGAAATTTCTATAATAGGGGAATTGGTAATTCTCAAGCCCAGTCTTTTAAGTAACTATACTTTGAGCCATAACAAAATTAACCCCCTTGACAATTTTAGGGTTTAGGATAGAAAAACTAATGTTGGTTATCAATCAATGTCCTCACTTTCTGATATTATGACTGCTGTGTCAATTAAGCATCAGCCTTCCCCCAAAGGGCAAGGAGCAATTTCTGGACAAAAAGGCGAGTCCACACCAGTATTTGCCCTAAAGGAACTGGTGGCTAGTTTGTATCGAGAACAAAACAAAGTGCAGAACTTGTTAAGTTCTTTAGGATTTGCCCTGCGAAGTTTTAACAATCTCAATCAATTCCTGGAATTAACCCCTTTAATGGCAGCAAGGGTAACAGATACAGAGGGAAGTGCTTTGATGTTATCGAAAAGTGCCGATAGTATGTCCCTTGAACAATTACATTGCCAAGACCATCAGATGGCTCAAGAAATTAGAGAAGTCATCCACAATCTTATCAATCAGACGAATCAACAACAACCAGTTACACCGGCGTTATCAGTATCCTTAGACGAAAAGATTCGCCAAGGATTAGGACAAAAAATACGATTGTATAGTACCCCAATTTTAGTTAAAAATGCTGAACGAGGGCGAATCTACGTTTTTAGTAGTGATCCTGAATACGTCTGGACTCAAACGCGACGAAAATTACTACAATTGGTAGCGGATCAAACATCAGTGGCGATCGCTAATAATGAGTTAACTGTAGAATTACGTTCTAAGGAAAGACAAGATCGAGAACTCGAAATCGCCTCAGAAATTCAATTAAGATTATTACCCCGTCAATGTCCGATTATTAAAGGAATAGACTTAGCCGCCCGTTGTCAGACAGCAAATCGTGTGGGAGGGGATTATTATGATTTTATCCCCACTAACTATGACCAACTCCGTCAAGATCAAGACATTAAAGAAGGAGATCCGGTGACTTCAGTTCCTTGGAGTGTTGTGATTGGGGATGTGATGGGCAAAGGGGTTCCCGCAGGTTTAATTATGACCATGACCAGAGGAATGTTACGAGCAGAAGTCTTAAACCGTCATTCTCCAGCACAAATTCTGCAACATCTCAACCGAGTGATGTACGCTGATTTAGATAATTCTCATCGGTTTGTAACCTTATTTTATTCTGAATACGATCCTCAAACCAAGACACTCTCTTATAGTAATGCCGCGCATAATCCCCCCTTAATGTGGCAAAAAGCCAGCAAAACCATTGAAAAACTAGATACAGATGGGATGTTAATCGGCTTAGATCCCAATTCTGAATACGAAGATGGACAAACACAACTCGCCCCTGGAGACATAATTCTTTACTACACCGATGGCTTTACAGATGCTGTCAATAAAAAAGGACGCCGCTTTGATGAAGAAAATCTTATCAAAGTCTTTGAAGAAGGATGTCAACGCTATGATAGTCCTCAAGACATTCTTGATTACCTGTTTAAACAAATTAAAGCCTTTATCGGTTCAGATCATAATAATAGTGACGATATGACTTTAATTGTCATGCGGGTGACATCAACTTCTTGAGAGACGAGAGGTTCTCTAAAACCAACCAAACGTCTGTGTCTCTAAACCATTAAACACTCAACTTCTCTGTATGCTGTTGCTTGAACCTACCGTTTATCTAGATTTGCTCCCAGCTTCCTTGTGGTTAGATCCTTTATCCTTATTTCATCATTCTTCCCTAGAAGCGAGTTACTTATTTGCCCAAAAAATAGAAGATCCACAGCTAATTGAGAAAATACAAAAAGCTTGGAGAAATTTTATCGAGTCTGGTCAAGTTTGGGCGTTAGGAATAGGATTTGTGTTGGGATATATTTTTAAAACCTTTACTTCTTAAGAGACAGACGCATAATTGTTTATTATTATTTTTATTTTTACAAGGGTTGACCGTGACAAAAAAAAAGACCTGGAGTGATCGCTTTGAAGGGAGTTTGCACCCTGCTATTGTCGAATTTAATGCGAGTATTACTTTCGATATCGAACTCATTGAGTATGATTTAACCGCTTCCATTGCCCACGCCAAAATGTTAGCTAAAACAGGGATTATTAGCAACACAGAAGCAGAACAATTGGTGAATGGGTTGGAGCAAATTCGCCAAGAATATCGGGATGGCAACTTTACCCCAGATATTGATCAAGAAGATGTCCACTTTGCTGTGGAAAGACGCTTAATAGAATTAGTGGGAGATGTGGGGAAAAAACTGCATACAGCACGGTCCCGTAACGATCAAGTGGGAACGGATATCCGTCTTTATCTCAGGGAGCAAATTCAACAAATACGTAGCCAAATTAAAGAATTCCAAAAGGTTTTATTAGGCCATGCTCAAGAAAATGTCGAAACCTTAATTCCTGGTTATACCCATCTCCAAAGGGCCCAACCGATTAGCCTTGCTCATCATCTTTTAGCTTACTTCCAAATGGCTCAACGGGATTGGGAACGCTTAGGAGAAATTTATCAACGTACCAATGTTTCCCCTCTGGGTTGTGGGGCATTGGCTGGGACAACCTTTCCTATTGATCGTCATTATAGTGCCGAATTATTAGGTTTTGGAGAAGTGTATGGTAATAGTTTAGATGGGGTTAGCGATCGCGACTTTGCCATTGAATTTCTCAATGCAGCTAGTTTAATTATGGTTCATCTCAGTCGTTTCAGCGAAGAGATAATCCTCTGGGCTTCTCAAGAGTTCGGTTTCATCAGTTTAACCGATAGTTGTGCCACCGGCTCAAGTATTATGCCCCAAAAGAAAAATCCTGATGTTCCTGAATTGGTGAGAGGGAAAGCAGGGCGTGTTTTTGGGCATTTACAAGGGATGTTAGTGCTGATGAAGGGATTGCCTCTAGCTTATAATAAAGACCTCCAGGAAGACAAGGAAGCCATATTTGACGGGGTGAAAACCGTTAAAGGGTGCTTAGAAGCCATGACGGTTTTGTTAGGAGAAGGGATCAAGTTTCGTCAAGAAAGATTAAGTGAAGCCGTGGCTGAGGACTTTTCCAATGCCACAGATGTAGCCGACTACTTAGCAGCGCGAGGGGTTCCTTTCCGCGAAGCTTATAATTTAGTGGGAAAAGTAGTGAAAACCAGCTTGGCTGCCGGAAAATTGCTAAAAGACTTAACCTTGGAAGAGTGGCAAGCATTACATCCCAAATTTGAGGCCGATATCTATGAGGCGATCGCCCCTAAACAAGTGGTGGCAGCACGTAATAGCTACGGTGGCACGGGGTTTGAGCAAATTAATCAAGCCATTGAAAGAGGGAAACAGCAGCTTGAATCATCGTGAGCCCTCCACTTGCGTACTTACTTTAAAAGCCCCATACCCAGCTAAATCTGATTTATTCTTAGTGATGGAGATTTTAGCTGGGGACTTCTGCCAACATTCTGTTAAACAAGAATATTTTCCCTTCTCTGTCTGATATTCCTTGGTGATTAGTGATATTTTTTAAAGGCTAAAGTAACATTATGTCCGCCAAAGCCAAAGGAATTCGACAAAGCAACATTGATGTTTAAAGAACGACTCTTGTAAGGTACATAGTCAAGATCACATTCAGGATCAGGGTTATCTAAGTTGAGGGTTGGAGGAATCTTTTCATCAGCGATCGCCATGACTGTTGCCACCGCTTCAATTCCACCTGAACCGCCCAATAAATGACCCGTCATCGATTTGGTAGAGCTCACAGCAATTTGATAGGCTCGATCACCTAAAGCCTTTTTAATCGCTTTGGTTTCTGTTACATCGTTAGCAGAGGTACTGGTTCCATGAGCATTAATATAAGTAACTTCTTCTGGAGAGATGTTTCCATCTTTGAGAGCAAGTTCCATGGCCCTAGTTGCACCACGGCCATCAGGTACAGGGGCTGTTATATGATAGGCATCGCAGGTCATGGCATAACCTACTATTTCCCCATATATTCTCGCTCCGCGTTCTAGAGCCTGTTCTAATTCCTCTAACATTAAAATTCCTGCTCCTTCTCCCATCACAAAACCATCTCGATCTTTATCAAAGGGACGACTCGCCCTTTGGGGATCATCATTACGGTTTGACAAAGCCCTCGCTGAAGCAAAACCAGCTAAAGATAGGGGAGTAACTGCCGCTTCACTACCTCCGCAAATCATAGCTTTTGCGTAACCTTGTTGAATCAAACGAAAAGCATCGCCAATGGCATTCGATCCCGAAGCACAAGCAGTTACCGTACAGTTACTAGGGCCTTTTGCTCCCGTCTGAATCGCCGTCAACCCTGAGGCCATATTTCCGATCATCATGGGAATCATAAAAGGACTACAACGACTGGGCCCACGATTTAAGTAAATTGTTTGCTGATCCTCTAGGACTTTAATGCCTCCAATCCCTGTCCCAATAATGACCCCAACTTCATCAGCATTGAGATCGTTAATCACTAATTTTGAGTCAGCTAAGGCTTGTAAGCTGGCTGATACAGAAAATTGACAGAAACGATCCATCCGTTTGGCTTCTTTGCGATCTAGGTATTCATGGGGGTCAAATCCTTTCACCTCTGCAGCAATGCGACAAGTATGTTGAGACGGGTCAAAATGAGTAATTTCGGCGACTCCACTTTTTCCACTTAGCAAACCTTCCCAATAATCGGCTAAGGTATTGCCAATGGGGGTAATCGCCCCTAACCCTGTTACAACTACTCGCTTTAATTGTGAATTCGTCATGATTTTCCCTTATTAAACGATTGATTTCCCCAGCATTACTATCGCTTTACTCGAAGTCAGAAGTTTGTCAGCCATTATTATTTAATGTCAGTCATTGCTCTAAACACAACGCCCAAAACCTTACAGACTCGAATTTTAGTTCTGTGCTACGGGCGTTGCAATTTGCCCCTACTCTCTGGCCTCAAAAGAGGTTTGAGCATACTTTTACTTTTGATGATCTTCTATTCCTAAATGTGGAAACAGGGTTGAAAATTACCGCTATCACTGTATATTTTAGCGGACTTAAAATTAGGGACAAGATTCCATCACTAATTTTTACTTCTGACTTCATAAAATTGGGCAGGGGTAATGGAGAGACAATAATAGTGTTTAGGTTTTTTTAGTCCCCAGCCTCGGTTTCTTTGGCAATATAGTCTACGGCTGCTTGTACTGTGCCAATATTTTCAGCAGCTTCATCGGGAATTTCGATATCAAATTCCTCTTCTAAAGCCATGACTAATTCTACAGTATCCAAAGAATCAGCACCGAGATCATTGGCAAAACTTGCCTCTGGCTTAACGGTGTCTGCATCAACTTCTAGTTGGTCAACAACGATGGATTTTACTTTGTCAAATATGTCTTGGTTCATTAATCTTTAAATTAACCGCTAATTATCCCCTCGGAATCACCGTTATGGGGAGGAAATGGGGCGGAGTTTACCACTTCCTAGAATTGATTTTACTGTTAGTGTTATCGGCAGCATTATTCATATTAGTCTAAGATTGTTCTTTTTAAAAGACTACCAAACAGGGAGGGCTCAGGCTCTCCCTTTCCTATTTTCACCTCACGTTATGCCTACGATAAGCTCCGATCAATTTCTTAAAGAGCAGTTTAACCAGCTTATCCCCAACTCTTGCTTTTCCCCATTGTTTTAGGGAATTATTTCCAGAGCAATCCGCATCAATTTTTCCATACTCAGTTAACTTAGCCTGAATGTCTTTAAGATAGCGATGATAGAGAAACTTGATCAACGGTTTAGGGTTTTTGGGTGAAGTCATGGCCATCTATCAATGCGCCCAAAGATACAATTGAATCCTGGCCAAAACCGAACCCGTCACAATTTGGCCCTTTTTCTTTCCAGATTCCCAAGGCTTAACTGCTTTACCTAAACAAGCATGGAGGAGTGTCAAATTAGCTACATTGGAGAAATTAAAATTACCATACACTGAAAGTAAGACATAAAGTCAATTATCACCCTCCGATTGCTTATTTTAACCGCCTACCCTTCAGTGGCGGTTTTTTATACTGCGTTTATTCATTAAAGATATGACTTATGTTTGACCTAAAAAAAGGGTTTCAAGCCATCTTTCAAGGGGATGAAAAGCGGTCGAGGGATGGCGAGGTTTCCTCGCCATATCCAATGGACCAAGAGAAGAGGAATTTTCCTTGTTTTAAGCCTCCAAATTGAGGGGTCGGTAATTTGCGCATTTGCGCATTTGCGCATTCTGATTGACCAGCATATTAATTATTTTCCCCATGAGTTTTTTATAAAAAACCCGATAGTTGAAATTCTGGAAAACTTTGCAGGGACAAAAGAGGCTAAATTTTAAGGTTAAGTAATTTCTGGGGTCAAATAAAACTGAAATCTTCTCATATTTTTTATAAAATAGGGTGAGGCAATAAATGCTATTGTGAAATTTCAGCAGTCCTTGTTATACTGCCTAACAGTAAACAGGGTACTATATCAATTCATTGATTGCTAAAACTACGACACCCATGAACCCAAAAACATTTACTTGGCATCCTTTAAAATCATTACATTTCCGTAGCGAAGCTTGGCGTAGTCTCTGGTCTTGGGTTAGTTTATTGATCATGGCCTTGATTCTATTTGGGTATAACCTTGATACACCAAATTTATTAGATTCAGAACGTATTATTGCGAAAGTTGTTGAAGAAATGGCTGAGGGGGGATTTTTATCAGGAGATTGGCTTTTTCCAACTCTCCATGATCAACCCTATCATCAATACCCTGTTTTGGGACTTCTATGCTTAACTTTTGGTAATTATCAGGTTGAGCCGCCTTCAGGTAGTTTGCGTATCATCGGGGCCATATTTACAGCTATTTCCGTGCCATTATTTTATACTCTAGCAAGAGAAATTTTTGTTCTCTGGCGACCGGCATTTTTGAGTGCTTTAGTATACTTGATGTCTTTTCCAGTGGTACGTTGGGGACGTTTAGCCCTTTTAGACGGGATGGTTCTTTTTTGGGCCATTTTAACCGTGTTATGTGTTTTGCGAGCCCGTCGGGATTTTCGTTGGTCTTTAGGGGTAGGTCTAAGTTTAAGTGGTTTATTTTTAACTCAAGGTTTAGTCGGCGTTTTCTTAACAGTTATTTTAATTATATTTTTAGCTTGGGATACTCCTAGATTGCTAAGTTCTATCTATTTTTGGATTGGTTTATCTCTTGGTTTATTACCAGCATTAACTTGGTACTGGATGCAATGGTTGGTCTATGGACAGTCCTTTCTAAACGATATCTTTCTCGCTTCTTTTGATATGAGTTGGTCTGGGTTTTTCACCTCTATTACCTATTATCCTCTAGCGGTTGTTAAATATTCTTGGCCTTGGTTAATTTTTGCGATTTATGGATTTAAACTGGCCAAGAGATCAGTTAATTGGGGATGGGCTAAATTAATTCTTGTTTGGGGTAGTGTTTATAGTTTGATAATTTGTTTACTTCCTCTCCATACAATGAGTTATTTATTGCCTTTTTATCCTCCATTCGCACTGGCTACTGGACTCATGTTAAGCGAGGTTAATGATTGGCCTGATGAGATGACTTATCCTCGCCCTTGGTATTATTCTTTATTAATCTTATCGGGAACAATTCTTCTGATTGCTTTCTACCTTTTACTTAATGTTTCTGGACATTTTGATGAAGTTTTTGATGTTTTCTTATTAAACTTAATTTTGATAGCGATAGCTTGGACTGGTTTGGTAACAGGGACTTTAATGATTAGACGAAATCCTCAATTTATTCCGGTTCTATTCTGGGGCACTTATATCAGTTTAATTTTAATGATTAGTTCATCCTATTGGGCGACTGATAAGATTAATTTGTAAATTTGTTTATGGCAAACGCAAAAATTCAATCTTACCGAGACTTGGAGGTTTGGCAGGAGGTTACGCAGTTGAAAACTAATAATCCCCATACCTCACACCCTACACCCTATCTCGACTCGAAAATTGATTTTTACAAGAACTCACTTGAAGTCAGAAGTTTCTTCTCCACAGTCGTGAAGACTTCTGACTTCAAACTTAAATCAAAAAATTAAGAGCCACGAATCACATAATGTTTTTCAGGAACAGGATATCCCGCATTACCCAATGTCTCACGGATAACTTTATTGGTATCAAAATAAACTTGCCAATAATGCTCATTATTACAATAGGGACGAACCGCTAAAACAGGCCCTGCAAGATTAAATTCTAAAATTTCTACATCCGGTCTAGGATCATCGATAACATTAGGAATTTGGATTAATCTTTCTTCTAATAAATTAATAGCTTCTGCATGACTAACACTATGATTTAGTTGCGCTACTAAATCAACCCGACGGTAAGGATTAGCTGAAAAGTTTTGAATATTATCAGAAAAAATCTTGTTATTGCCTACAATAGTTTTGACATTATCAAGGGTGTTAATGGTGGAGACAAATAACCCAATTTCTTCAACAGTTCCAGTTACTCCAGCCGCAGAAATGAAATCACCCACACTGAAAGGACGGAAAATGACGAGGAAGACACCAGCAGCAAAGTTGGCCAAAAGTCCTCCCCAAGCTGCCCCAATGGCAACACCAGCCGCCGCTAACAAAGCAGCAAAGGAAGTGGTTTCAATGCCAAAATAACCCAGAATGGCGACTATTAAAATGATCTTTAAGGAAATACCCAAAAAGTTAGCTAAATAAGCAATTAATGTCGGTTCAATACTTTGCCTTTTAAGCACACGAGAAAGTAAACGAACCCCTTTATTAATTAGCCATTGTCCTATAATCCATAAGGCGATCGCACCAATAAATTTGAGACCAAAATTTGTAACTTGTTCTTTAAGGGTTTGAACAAATACATTAACCTGCTCTACCTGGGCTTCATCAATGGGAAGTGGAACAGGTGTTTGCAATAAATACATTCCTGTAATTTCCTCACACTACTATTACATTATTTAAGATATAAGAAGGGTGAATTTATGTTCCAAAATTTTCATAATTCGTTATGAATTAATATGTTTTGATTTAAACAGATGGATATTATCAAAGCAGCACCTAAAAATAAACATCACCCAAACCTATGAGAAATAATAGTGAAATTTTCTGCTCTTGGTACCCCCATATCTAATCAGGATACCAAAACATACCTTTAATTCCTTCAGGATCAAGCACGAACCCTAAACGACGGTAAAAGTTAACCACCTGGGGATCAGCAAAGAGAGTAATATTACTAATATCCTCACTCCTTAACTGACGAATCATATACTGCATCATTCCCTTACCCAGTCCCTTATTCTGGAATCTCGGATGAATAACCACATCCCAAATAGTGGCATTGAAGGCATGATCTGAAGTAGCACGAGCAAACCCAATTAAACGCTTACGGTTGGCTTTGACTTCCCAGGCTGACACTACCATAAAACTGTAGGTGAGGGCGCGTTTTACTTTCCGTAAAGGACGACGAGCCCAACCCACAGCATCGCATAGTTCTTCGAGTTCATAGAGATCAATCTCTCGTTCTCTGGTGAAAAAAATGCGCGTTTGGCCATCACTATGCCCTTTAAGGTTAAAGGGTTCCCCCTTGAACTGGGACTCCCGATTAGTGTTTGATGTATCTTTATTATTAAACAATCGTTTCCAAAAAATCATTAGATTGAAAGAGACAACCCCTATTTATTAAGCATTGTCTCATAAAAATGAGCAAATGGTTGGGTATGGAGTGTTAGGTTTTGATTAAAGAGCCTAGGGAGCAATTAATTTGAGTGGTTATTTAGACGTGATCAATAACCACAACATGAAATATAATTGTAAGGTTAAGTCACTCAAGTTAAATTTTAAGGTAATCTGATAATTCATACACCTAAAAGTAAAAACAATGGCCGTTAGTCGGATTAGAATCAGTAAAGATAAAGCTGAATTAGTTCAATCTTTAGTAGACTTTAATGATGGAGTGGGTCCTTTCCAAACCTATGCCGATGTCATAACTTTTGCAGCAACATTAGGGGCAAAATATAAGAAGCGAGTTCCCCTTAATGTTATTTCCAAGGAACCGGCACCCATTAGTTTAGAAATCTTTGTTTCTAGGGGATACGATGCAGTAATCAAATTATTGGCGATCGCTGAAACCAATGATCCCAATATTCTTTCTATTTATGATAGGGAAGCAGAAGACCAAAGAGTGAAAATTTTTGAAGAATATGCTAATGGTGGGTTAGAAGAATTGCAAGAAGAGTTAAAAGGAATTGTGGATTACTCAGAGCATTTATTATTATTGCTTAATTTAGAAAGATTCCCTAAACTTTCTCCGAAAGAAGAATTTGATTTAAGTCGATTTTTATAATAGATTAATATCAGTTTTAACAGCCATTAATAAATTATGATACTTTACCCTAATCCTAATACAGTTTATCCTCTTAAACACTATAATCGTCTTTGTTTTCTAAAAAACATTGTTAAAAATAAAAACATCATAATCGGTGATTTTACCTATTATGATGATTTAGAAAATCCTGAAAATTTTGAAAAAAATGTACTTTATCACTTTGATTTTATTGGTGATAAACTGATTATTGGTAAGTTTTGTGCCATTGCCAGTGATGTCAAATTTATTATGAATGGGGCCAATCATCCCCTCAATGGTTTTACTACTTATCCTTTTGCTATTTTTGGTAATGCTTGGGAAAATACCATGTCAGTAGAAGGTGAATCCAAAGGTGATACGATTATCGGGAATGATGTTTGGTTAGGATATAATAGTTTAATTATGCCTGGAATCAATATTGGAGATGGAGCTATTATTGCTGCTAACTCAGTGGTAACTAAAGATATAAAACCTTATACAATTGTTGGAGGAAACCCGGCTCACGTGATCAGAAAAAGGTTTTCTGATCAGGTAATAAATATACTCTTAGAATTAAAATGGTGGAATTGGTCTATAGAAAAAATAACAGGACATATTGAACTATTAACTAGCAATAATATACAAGAATTAAAACAATTAATAGACCATTAATTCAAAAATAGATGATTTTTTAAACAACAATGTCCCAAAGAGAAACAAAAAAAGAATTAAGGAAAAGACTGATTCAAAAAAGACTAATTTTGTCTCAAAAAGAATGGCTAGAAAAAAGTCAAATTTTATGTAATAGATTATCTAAATATTCTTTGTTTCAGCAAGCAAAAACCGTACTTGCTTACTTTCCTATTCGTCAAGAACCAGATTTAAATCCTTTATTTTCAAATAGCAAAACCTGGGGTTTCTCCCGTTGTGTAAAGAAGTCATTAATTTGGCATTCTTGGCAACCAGAAGAACCATTAATTCAAGGAAAATATGGCATCCTTGAACCCTCTCCTAAAGCTCCAATTTTAACCCATGAAACTGTTGATTTAATGCTCATTCCTGCCGTAGCTTGTGATTACAATGGATATCGTTTAGGATATGGTGGAGGGTTCTATGATCGTCTCTTAAACTCCCCTCAATGGTGTCATATTCCTACTGTGGGAATTATCTTTGAATTTGCCCTTATTCCTCAACTTCCCTATGAGTCTTGGGATCAAAAATTAAAAGCAATTTGTACTGAGAATAAATTAATAAGCACATATACTTAATATTTGTAAATTAAGATTTATGAAGTTGCTCAATAACCCAGAATGGCTTTGCTAATATTAATGATAAGTATTACTAAACACCGACTGATTTGTACGGAAATTAAGGGTAACTTTAGGGCATTGTAGGGAATTATGAAGCATTTTAGAGACGAATGGATTCAAGAATGGTGCGAAGAAAATGGCTGGACAGATTTGTTCAGAGAGCGTTATAACCATTATTGGGCTTTCCCCCCAGGTGCCGTTATGCCTGAACCAATTCCCTCTGAAGTATTACACTTCATTAAGGCAACAAAGGGCTTTTGTGCTGAAGAAAAAACTTGGTTAATCTCCGCCATTTTGATTTCAATCATCTCGGTTATGTTAACTTACTTATTGAAAAATCCCATGCCCATTGTGTTTGCTTTTGCTTTTGGGGCAGTTACTTCTGCTAAGTTAGAAGTAGAGGAAATTTAAAAATTTAGATAAAATTTACCCACAATAATTGGCTCTAAAATCCCGCCTTTGAAGGCGAATATTATTTGAGACAGGGCATAACGAAGTCAGAAGTCAGAAGTTCCTTAACGAAGTAGGGTGCGCTATGGCACACAAGCAGAGCAAGAAACTTCTGACTTCGTTAAGGGGCCTCAGAGTCAAAATATTGTTTGATATCAGACTTGTTTTGCTCTGTGTCAGACTCAAAGTAGAGTTGGATATTATACTTATCAGCCTCATCTTTGTTATCTTCTAGTTCGTTTTCAACAGAAGGATTGGGAGGAATATCTGGATCAATCGGAGAAGATTTTTCGTCGGGTTGTTCAGACTGAGAGCCATCAGGAGGCGGCTCTACGGGGATTGGAATAGCCTCAGTGGGTTCTGGAATTGGTTGAGGTGGGGCTTCTGGAGTTGGGGAAGGTTTAACTTCTGGAGTCGGCTTAGTTTCTGGAATGGGAGAGGGTTTAGCTTCGGGAGTAGGAGAGGGTTCGACTTTCGGAGTAGGAGAAGGTTTGACTTCGGGAGTAGGGGAGGGTTTAGGTTTAGGTTTCGGATTTACTCGCTGACGCGGTTTGGGAGCAGGTGGAGAAAACTCTGGAGTCGGCCTTGTTTCAGGTTGAGGAGACTGTGGAGACACAGAAGGAGAGGGAAGAGGTTGCGATCGCTCTTTTGTCCCCAACATAATGCCTAAAATCAATCCTCCAATGATAGCACTGGCTGCTAAAAATGCCCCCAATGTTAATAAAGCCCAAGGTACTTGTGTGACATTCTCTTCTGGGTTGATGAAATCACTTTCTAAAGTGCCTGTTTTTGCGGAAAAGTTCTTAGGCTGAACCGCAATTGTAGCCAAGGTTGGGACAGTTTTATTAACTTCTAGAGCTTCTAACATTTCCGTTGCGGTGGAAAAGCGATCACGAGGATGAAAACGAATCGAATGATCGATCACATTTCCTAAATTAGAATTAATATGCGGAACTTCTTTGCGCCATAAAATTTCCCCTGTGTTGGGATCACTAGCTAAATATTGAGGGGTTTTTCCCGTCAGTAAAAATATCGCCGTTAGCCCCAAACTGTATAAGTCGCTAGAAGAAATAGGACGACCCGCAGCTTGTTCTGAGGCCATGTAACCAGGGGTTCCTAGTCCCACAGAATAGGGAGTATTCCCATTACTATGAATCATGGTAGCCACTGTTTCTTTAACAATGCCAAAATCAATCAATACAGGTTTTTGGTCATGACTACGAATAATAATATTATCGGGTTTAATATCGCGGTGAATGATATAGCGACTATGAACATAGTCTAAAACAGGTAGAATACCAATTAATATCTCTTTAACTTGATTTTCTGACAAGTTTCCTTGTCTTTGATGAATCTGAGTCAGCGTTTCTCCTTCAATCCATTCTTGAACCAAATAAAAATCACCACCATCAGAAAAATAAGCGTAGAGGGTAGGTATTTGGGGATGTTTTTCCCCCAATTCTTCTAAAATCGCAGCTTCTTTGGCAAACCTTTCTTTTAACCAGTCAGGAATAACAGGGGAGTTAACCACTGGTTTTAGTTGTTTGATAACACATTTTCTAGCTGAGGGCATATGGGTATCAATCGCAAGGAATGTCTCTCCAAACCCTCCTTTCCCCAAGCTTTCAACGACTTGATAACGATGATTTAACACTAACGACATACTCCCCCCTTTATTGCCTAACAAGACAATCAGACTTCATTGTAGCTAATCCTGTTTCTAACTGTTGCGCTTTAGTAACAGTGATAGATTGATGGGGTAACCATCTGGTTTAAGATTAACCAGCTTGATCGAGGCAGTTTAATTTTAATGAAAAACATGGAAAATAAACCAAAAATAACCGTTATTTTAGCTATGACGGCTGACGGGAAAATTGCTGATTTTCAACGCAATGCAGCAAGATTTGGCTCATCCGTTGATAAACATCATTTAGAAAAACAAATTTCTTTGGTAGATGGGATATTATTGGGAGCAAGCACCTTAAGAGCCTATGGAACAACTTTAACTATAAAAACAACTGAATTATTAGCTACTCGAAAACAAAATAATCAACCAAGTCAACCCATTAATATTATTGTCTCCGCTTCGGGAGAAATTGATGGGACTTTGCCTTTTTTTTCTCAATCTGTACCCCATTGGTTAATAACAACAGCCCAAGGAGCAAAAAATAAACATTTAATCTTTGAAAAAGTTTTAATTTTTCCTGAAATAGAAGCTGGAAAAATTGATCTATATCAAGTCTTTAAACATTTAAAAGAACTCGGACTTAATCATTTAGGAATTTTAGGAGGTGGGGAACTTATAGCCAGTTGCTTAGCCTCTAACTTAATTGATGAATTCTGGTTAACTATCTGCCCTTTTATTTTAGGAGGAAGAAATGCACCCACTCCGGTTGAAGGAAACGGGTTATTATCATCTCAAGCTCAAAGATTACAATTATTAAAAACTGAAATAATAGAACAAGAAATTTTTTTAAACTATCAAGTTTTAAAGAGTTAAAATATCTAAGATAAGAGCAGGAAATTATAATCCCAAAAAAGGGTTTTAAACCTCCAACTTCGGGGATCGATAATTCTAAATTCTGATTAACGCCTTCATCCTGTCATCTGAGAAAAAATTGATTATCCTAGAGAGGAAGTTTCTCCAAAAAGCTGAGCCCATGTTTAAAAAAGTTAAGCCCCAATACTCTATCAGTTGGATAGAAAAAATTTCTGAAATACCTAAACCTGTTTGGGATGAGCTTGCCATACCTTTAAAAACCCCTTTTTTAGAATGGGAATGGCTTAATAATATCGAAAAATCTGGGAGTGCAACCCCTCGCACCGGTTGGCAACCTTGTCATCTCACAATATGGCGAGATAAACAACTAATTGGGGCTGCACCTCTGTATATTAAAGGCCATAGTTATGGTGAATTTGTCTTTGATCATCAATGGGCTGACTTATCCCATCGTTTGGGAATTTCTTATTATCCTAAACTACTAGGAATGACTCCTTTTACGCCTGCGGTTGGCTATCGTTTTTTAATTTCTCCTAACGAAGACGAAGCAGAAATTACACAGCTTATGGTAGCAGCAATTGATCATTTTTGTGATCAAAATGAGCTATCAGGCTGTCATTTTTTATTTGTCGATCCTGACTGGAAACCTATGATAGAAAATTATGCATTTAGCAGTTGGTTACATCATAGTTATATTTGGTCAAATCCAAACTTTAATAGTTTTGATGATTACCTAAAAGTATTTAATGCCAATCAAAGACGTAATATTAAGCGGGAAAGAAAATCGGTTGATAAAGCTGATTTAACCATAAAAGTGCTATCAGGAGAAGAAATACCTCACCATTTATTTCCTTTAATCCATCGCTTTTATAGTAATACCTGTGAAAAGTTTTATTGGGGAAGTAAGTATTTAACCCGTAAATTTTTTGAACAACTTTATCCCCATTATTCCCATCGTGTTGTTTTAGCTGCTGCTTATACAGATTATGATGATCAAAAACCCGTTGGACTATCTTTTTGTATTAGAAAAGGTGACAATTTATATGGACGTTATTGGGGAGCATTTGAAGAATATGATTGTCTTCATTTTGAAGCTTGTTATTATAAACCCATAGAATGGGCCATTGAACAAAAGATTGCAATGTTTGATCCAGGAGCAGGAGGAAGACATAAAAGAAGACGAGGTTTTCCTGCTACACCAAACTATAGTTTACATCGATTTTATGACCAAAAAATGGGTCAAATTCTTCGCCATTATATTCCAGAAATCAATAAAATGGAACAAGAAGAAATTGATGCTATTAATCAAGATTTACCCTTTAATAAAAGAGAAATTAACTTAAAAGATTTGTGATGAGAATTATGAATTTGACAAAAGATAATGTTTGTGTTAATATTTCATTAAATTTATTAAATAAGAATCAAACTTATGACATATTTGATTAACAAGATAACCCGTATATTAGGAATAGGTTTATTAACATCAGTTAATTTATTTTCCTTGGCAACTGAGCCGAGTTATGCAGAAAATTGTTCCAGTTTTCCTGTCATTGGGGGAGAAGAAACTGAAGTCCTAAAAATTGTGTCTCAACCTAGTATTCCTATCCCTATTCGGGGACCTTTTGGGGTTAACCTTAACAATAACTGGAACACAGATTTTTCTATCATTCCGCTAAAACAATATCAACAATATATTATTACCT
>JASJEA010000149.1 GCA_030064935.1 Crocosphaera sp.
ATTCTAACCAAGGGTTTTGGTGGAGTCATATGGGATGGATGTTGCATAAAATTCCGGCTGATCATGACATCCCTCGTTACACTCAGGATATTAGTGAAGATCCGTTCTATAAATTCTGTGAAAATTTTATGATTCCTATTCAAATTATACTAGGAATAATCCTTTATTTCTTAGGAGGATGGCCTTTTATAATCTGGGGTATTTTTGTCCGTCTAGTGATGGTTTTTCACTTTACTTGGTTTGTCAATAGTGCGACTCATAAATTTGGTTACAAAAGTCATGAATCCCATGATAATTCTCGTAACTGTTGGTGGGTTGCATTATTAACCTTTGGAGAAGGATGGCACAATAATCACCATGCTTATCAATATTCTGCTCGTCATGGGTTAGCTTGGTGGGAAATTGATATTACTTGGATGACTATCCAATTATTACAGTTCTTAGGATTAGCTAAGAATGTGAAATTAGCTCCCGTTACTGATAACAAATAAAACGAATCCTATCCTAAAATTTTTTGCCTTCTCAAGCTTTGCTTGAGAAGGATTTTTTGTATGGAAAATGGAGAAATAAAGTCAGTTCTGCTCTCCCGTATCTGTGGTGAATATGCTAGACTTTCTTAGTAAAGCCGTCCTGTGTTTTACCAAAAGACGGGGTTTGAGAGCAACTTTTTTCCATGAGAAGAATCGATGTTATTACGATCAGCATAGGAATTTTTGCAACAGGGGGTATTATTTACCTTGTGTTTCAAGCAGTAGGTTTCGATGGTCTATCAGCCGGCGTTTGGAGTCAGGCCTTGTTAATTATAGGGGTTCTCGCTTGGACGTTGACATATCTGTTTCGGGTGGCTAACAAAGATATGACCTATAATAAACAGCTTCAAGACTATGAAGATGCCGTTCTGCAAAAACGCCTCGAAGAAATGACCCCCGAAGAACTGGAAAAATTACAACAGGAGATGGAACAAGATAAATCTTAAGGATAAGAAAATCAGTACAAACTCAAGGTAAATTGAGAGATGGTAATCTAACTTAAGTCCAGACTAATGACATCAGTTTCTGAGTGTTTTCAATCCCTACTCGATCACGGAAAATGCGCCTTTATTCCCTTCATTACCGCAGGAGATCCGAATCTCGAAACAACTGCTAAGGCTTTACGAGTCTTGGATAGTTCAGGG
Source organism: Crocosphaera sp. (assembly GCA_030064935.1). Lineage (GTDB taxonomy): Bacteria > Cyanobacteriota > Cyanobacteriia > Cyanobacteriales > Microcystaceae > Crocosphaera. The sequence goes on from JASJEA010000149.1 coordinate 1,175, forward strand.
GCTGATCTGATCGAGTTGGGGGTTCCTTATTCTGATCCATTGGCTGATGGTCCAGTCATTCAAGCGGCTGCTACTCGTGCCTTAGATAGAGGAGTTAAGTTAGAAGACGTTTTAACCCTTGTTCAAGAGGTTCAACCCCACATCAAAGCCCCTATTATCCTTTTTACCTACTATAACCCTATTTTCTATCGTGGGGTAGAATCCTTCCTACAACAAATCAAGAAGGCTGGGGTACAAGGGTTGGTTGTTCCTGATCTTCCCCTAGAAGAAGCCCAAACCCTTCTTAAACCAGCCGCTGAAATGGGTATAGAAGTGACCTTGTTGGTTGCTCCCACCAGTCCGATTGAACGAATTAAGGCGATCGTCGCTCAATCTCAAGGGTTTATTTATCTCGTCAGTGTCACCGGAGTCACAGGAATGCGAACCCAAGTGGCCACCAGAGTGAAAGACTTGCTCAAAACTATGCGCACCACCACAGATAAACCCATTGGGGTAGGTTTTGGCATTTCCGAACCCCAACAGGCTTTACAAGTAAAAAATTGGGGGGCTGATGCAGTGATTGTGGGTAGTGCTTGTGTCAAACGTTTAGCCCAAGGAACCCCCGAAGAGGGATTAACGGCTTTAGAAGAATTTTGTCAAAGTCTTAACAATGCAATTAAATAGTATTTTTTTGATAGTGAACTACCTGAGTTCGATTCGGTAGTTACGAGGCGGGCTTCTTACCAAGAGACAAGTGCGGTAGTAGATTTCTTGTGTCTTCTATTAGATAGAGTTTTTAACTTCTATGAGGTACGATGATATCTTCTTCCCAAACTCCGAACTACCACAACTAAAAAATTTTGTACCTCACAAGTGATGATAAATGCTATATAATCTTTTTCGATAATAAAAAATAGATTTATAAAAATAAGGAAATGGGAAATATTGTTGGTATTGATTTAGGGACTACTAACTCAGCAGCAGCCTTTAAACTAGCATCTGTTGAAGTAGTCTCTGCTTCTGATAACACCGCTCCTGAACGCAAATTAACCCGTTCAGTCGTTTCTTCGACTCCAAACGGTTTAGTCGTTGGAGAGGAAGCTTACCGTCAACTAAAAGCAGAACCAGAAAATGTAATTATCTCCATCAAACGCTTAATGGGGCGTAGTTTTAGCGACTCCATTCTACAACAACAATTGCAAAATTTGAGTTATCGTGTTACTCAATCCAGTCAAGGTACTGAAAACAGTTTATCCGTTTGGTTAAGGGAAAAAGAATATGAACCAGAGGATATTTCTGCTGAAATACTCAAAAAAGTCGTCCAAAACGCCCAAAATTATCAACAGCAACGGGGGCAAACTGGTAAAATTTCTGAAGCGGTGATTACGATCCCCGCTTATTTTAATGATAAACAGCGACACGCAACACAGGCTGCTGCTAAACGAGCCAATTTAATGTTAGCAGAATTATTACCCGAACCAACTGCTGCTGCCATTTCTTACGGGTTTAAACCAGATTCAGAAGAAGTGAAAACAATTCTTGTTTATGACTTTGGAGGAGGAACTTTTGACTCTTCAATTATTACCAGTTCAGGTAATCAATTTATTGAATCAGGTAAAGCCGGGGATCTTTGGTTAGGAGGAGATGATATTGATGAGTTAATTATAAATTTTGTCAAACAACAAGTTGCCCAAGCAGAAGATTTAGATAATATTGATAGTTTAATTAATAAAATGCCCCACTATCAAAGGGTGCGCTTTCTTGGGGATCTCAAAATGGCAGTTGAACAAGCTAAAATTGCTTTGAGTAGCATCAGTGAAACTAAAATTATTCCGGCTACTCCCTTACTTGATGAATTAGGAATGACGGTTTCTATTGATGTCACAATAACTAGGGAGCAGTTTGAAGAGATGATTTTCCCCCTAGTAGAAAGAACTATAAATATTTGCCATGATGCTATTAAATACTCGGAGTATCCCCCCGACTTGATTGATATGATTTTATTGGTGGGAGGATCATCCCAAATTCCTCTAGTCCAGCGTAAAATTAAAGAGGTTTTTGGCACAGATAAAGTAGTTGTTCACCCTCGCCCTATGTATGCAGTGGCTGAAGGTGCAGCGATTGTGGCTGCTGGATTAACCGAAAAAGTTAGCACAGTTTCACGGGATTATTTTATCGAATTAGCAGATAATTCACTCTTTCCTTTGATCAAACAAGGCGATATTTTACCCGTTAAAGCACTTCATAGTTTCAAGACTCAAGCAGAGGGGCAAAGTTTAATTCATTTAAAATTTTTGAGTCCTGATACAGTTAGTGAAAGCCTTGATAATGTTAAAAGAAATGAAAGAATTGGAGAAATGTGGTTGGCGTTAGATAAACCCTACCCTGAAGGAACGGAAATATTGGTGACTGTAGAACTAGATGAGAAAAATAATGCTCTTGCTATTACTGCTATCCTCAAAAATGATCCTTCCATTCGAGTGAGTTCGACTTTTTCAAGGGGGGGAATAGACGAAGAAATTTATCGTCAAGTTGAAGAGAAAATTCAAGAACTGAATCAACCTGGTAAACTGACTCAAATTGGTGTAGAAAGAGCTTGTAAAATTGCAGGAGAAGTGGTTAGATCAGCAAATCAGATCAAAAAAGAAGATGGGGGTAATCGTCAAGATAGAATTGACGCTGCTAAGGAGAGGTTACAAGAACTTGAAATGTTAGCTTCCGATGATATAAATAACGCTCAGTATTATGTTTATATCTTTGATTTGACCGTGGAACATTGTCGTTTTTTAATCCCAGAGTCGCAAGTTATAGAAATTGAAAAATTAAATAAAAACTTGAAAGAAGCCATTGCAAAAAAGAATATTGCAGAGTTACAAAAACTTTGTGAAGATGCTAAACGAGAAGCACAAAATCTACCTCCAATGGTGCAGTGTATTTTGGCAGCAAGTGAAGCCATATTTCGCGCCCAGAATATTAATCCTCATGATGCACAACAAATGAGTGTTAAACTCAATAAATTAATAGAAGCACTTAAGCGCAACAATTCTCTAGAATCTCAGTCAATCTGGAATCAATTGTCCCCTGATGTTAGTCAATATTTAAATCGTCCAATTCCAACAACAAATATAACGACTGGATTAACTCGTTAGGGGGAAATTATGAATACAAAAGTTGATTGTCCAGTTTGTGAACGTTTAGCCATTGAAGAGGATAATTGTCCTAATTGTGAAACCGATCTTTCTCTGATTAGGATGTTGATGGAACTGCCAGAACAATCTTTAAATACCATGCCAAAGTCTTGGAAGTATTTGGGGATATCTGTAGCAGTTATTCTCTTTATACTGGGACTTACTTTAGGGGGGAGTGCGAATTATTTAATGAGTAAAAATGAACAAAAAATACCTGAATCTTCTATTGTGAATGATTCTCCCTCTTTAACCATTGAGAATACCCATACATCTTCATCCAAATCATCTGATTTGAAGTGCATTGACGGTTTTTATTATACTGTTCAAAAGGGAGACTATCTCCTGAAAATAAATCAAAAATTTTATGGTAATTCTGATAATTTAGGTTTTTTACTAGAGGGGAATCCTAAGTTAATAAAACGAGAAAATAAATTAGAAATTGGGGAAATAATATTTATTCCTAATCAAAATAAAAATTGTTAATTAAAAATTGGAGAAATTGACATGGAATCGATATTCATCTTTTTTGTCTGTTTAGTAGTTTTAATGCAATGGATTATAGGTATTATTAGGAAGATTTCTAATTTTTATACAGAAAAACAAGAAATCCAACTAGATAAACAATATTTTAAAGAGATAAAACTTGACTTAAAAACTCAACCTTTAGATCAAAAAAATCTCGAAAAAGCTATGGAGTGGTATGACTATTTTGATAAAAATAGTCATATTACAGAATATAGAAAATTAGCTGATAGTCTAAATAATGAGATTGAGAAAGTAGAAGAATTTAAGCGTTTATTTTATCAGGGAAGAGAAAAGGTTAAACAGTCTAATTATCCAGCAGCAATCAATTATTTTAATCAAGCTAAAATCTTGTACTCTCCTTTAAGGTTAGTCAGAGAAATTGACCAATGTAAGCTACAAATTAGAAACAAAGAAGCTCATGTTTCAGCGTTGAACTTAGCGCATCATTGTGCTCAAGAAGGAAAGTTTCAAGAAGCTTTAATGACTATCCAAGAAGCTTTAATGAAGTTTACCAGTGTTGAGGCTGAACAACTATTAGCTAAATTACAAAAAGTTATTGAAAGTAAAGAAAATTTTAGCCAGGGATTAATGGCAGAAAAAGAGGGTAAATTATCAGAAGCAATTATCTGTTATCGAAATGCTATAGATTTGATTCCAGAACTAGAAGAAGCGAGAATTAAATTGGGTTTACTAGAGATTAAACATGGAAATTGGCCAGGAGCAATCAACGCTTTAGAAGGGATTGATGGCGAACAATTTAGTTATTTAAGAGGGTTTGCTTATTATAAACAAAATCAATGGCAAAAAGCTGATCGAGAATGGAGAAGTATTAATGATTCTGATGTACGAGAACAACGCAATAAATTAAAAATATTGGCCAAAACTGATAAAATTTTAACCTTGAATATCATTCAAGAATCAGTTGAGCAAGAGGAGTTAGAAAAAGCTCAATCATTAAGTCAAGAGTTTATCGAAAAGTTTGGAGTTGATATCGTAGTTGAAAAAAACTTAGAAAAGCATATTAGACCTCGTTTAGAAACAGCAGTTTTTGCTCAGCAAGATTGGGAAAAGATCGCTAAAATAACTGAAATAAATTGGAGAGAAACTCAGAGTATTGAATCTTTACACAACTGGGCGATCGCAACTTATTATCAAGCACAAAGGAACCTAGAAAACCTCTCTAGTTTAATTATTTCTTGGTCTACAGTTTTAGTAAATATTGATAGTGATCCGTCTTTAAAAGATATTCCCTGGTTAGGAAGTCAAACCATTGATTTTCAACAAGTTTCCCAGCATTTAAAGAAAATGGTAGATAATCTTCTCGAAGAAGTTAAAGAAAAAAATCTAACGAAATATTTGGACTTGCAGGATCTTTATCGTCAAGAAATGGTAGCAATTAGTATGATAGAAAATACTCCTAATTGTGGTATCAGAGTTAAAGGTTTGTTGATTACTCCTGGGTGTTATTTTTATTATAAAAATTATTTCCCAGAGCTAACATTTCCTGACAAAACTTGGGGGACTTTATATAGTGATTGGGGTAAGTGTGTTGCCGCTTGTTTAGAAGGAAATATTGCTCGTGCAATTCAAATCAAACCAAACTCAGTAGGAACTTTAGTTGATAAGTTTGCTGATGTATTAGTATCTTATTATGAAGGATGTTATTATTTACAACAATATCATTGGGAAGAAGCAATTATTCCTCTAAAAAAAGCACAACAAGAGATTAAACTTCAATCGGATTGGAATCAAAAAGTTGAGTATCTATGTCAATTGCAATTTCAGCCTCATAAATTTAGTGATTTAGAGGATTCTCTGAAGTTTGCTAAGTTTTGGTATGAACTACTAGACAGTATCTCAGCGCAAAATTATTTTGTACAGTTTAAATCTCAAAAAATTGCACAACAACTTGATAATAAAAAAATCAATTTTAAAAAAGCTTTATCGGAATTAAATAAGCTAAAAGAAATCAACAATAATAACGCTACACTTGTGGAAACAATTAATAGAATAGAAATGATCCAAGAATTCAATGAAATCAATAAATTATTTGCAATAAATAGAGTTGAGAGTGCAATTTTAATTGCCCAAAAATCTGTTCATTATGGGGTTCGTCATCAGGTTGCTCAACATTTGATTAATGTCTTAATTGATGGTAGTCAAAAAAGAACTCTCAATAGAAAACAAATGAGAGAAATTGGAAATTGGGCCTATAATTTATGTCCTCATGAACCAGCATTTCAAGAAGTTTATCGAAGTCTATATATTACCTGAATAGGAGATTATTTAATGGGACAAAATCCTTTACCAACTAATCCATATGATATCCTAGAGGTGTCTCCAAGTGCCTCAAATGCCGAAATTACTAAGGCATTTGCTATGGCTATGAAACGTCGTCAATATCCCGTTGATGCCATTGCTAAAGCTAGAAAGACTTTAATGAATCCTCAAGAAAGGATTATGGCAGATTTTCTATGCCCCATCATATCAAGTATTGAACGCTTTAAGAAGCATGATATGATAGGAGAGGAGGTCAGTGATATTAAACTGGATTTATTAAAAAAATTTGACCCTCAAGAAAATGAATCCTTAGCCATTTCTCAAGGGGATGAAGTTGACAAAAAACTAGGTCAACTGCTCTTTTCAGAATCAGCAATAACTCAACCTTATAGTACCCCATAGTTACGATTATGAAAGAATTAATTTTAAACAATCAACAAAGAGAAAAAATTGTAGAAGATATACAAAAAATATTAAAAGAGAAGGTGATGCTTGAACAAGCTATGTGGAGTCAGCAGGAAACAAATAAAGCTGATAGTGAAGCTCTTTTTTTAGAACTTATAGAAATTTTTGATTCCCTAGAATCATTAATCAATTATCTTTCTAATAATCCCCAGGAATCTTCCCGATTACTGACTCGTTTATCTAAATCATTGAAAAGTATGCAAAATAAACTTTTAATGCTTCTAGAAAAACGACAAGTTACCTTAGTTGATTTTCAAGAAACTCAACCAGACTTTAAATTATGCCAAGTGGTTGATAAAGAAATCAGAAATGATTTGGAAGAACAGACTATCACTCAAGTAATTCGACAGGGTTTTCAACAAGGTGATAAACTATTACGTCCTTTAGAAGTGATTGTCTCAACAAAACAGAAAACTGGAATGAATGACTAACAAACCTATTGCAATTGTTCTATTATCAGGCGGTTTAGACTCGGCTACCTCAGCAGCGATCGCCATTGAGCTTGGATATGATGTCATTGCCCTATCTTTGCGGTATGGACAACGGCACCAAAGAGAGTTAGAAGCGGCCAAAATAATTGCGCAGACGCTCAATATCTCTCAACATTACCTTATAGATGTCAACATCGCTCAATGGGGAGGCTCATCTTTAACCGATACATCTCAGTCATTACCGCAAACGGGGGTTGATCCTAACATCATTCCTTCCACCTATGTTCCTGGTAGAAACACCATTTTTATCGCTTTAGCCTTGTCCTTGGGAGAAGCAAAAGGGGCAGAAGCCATTTTTTTAGGGATCAATGCCGTTGATTATTCAGGTTATCCCGATTGTCGTCCTGATTATCTCCAAGCTTATCAAACTTTAGCTAATCTTTCCTCAAAAGCAGGACTCGAAGGAAAGGCTCCTCAATTGTTGGCTCCGTTGATCCAAAAAACAAAAGTTGATATTGTCAAAGATGCAGTTAGACTTGGGGTTCCCATTGACAAAACCTGGTCTTGTTACCGAGGGGAAGAAGAACCCTGTGGACTGTGCGACTCTTGCCGTATTCGGGATCGAGCTTTAATTGAAGCAGGATATAGTCAATTAGCAACACCTAAAGGTAGAGAATTCTATCAACAATGAAAAACCGCGAATCAATCTGCTAGAAAACGTCAACTACCTCGACCCGCCTTTAGGCTGAGGTCGAGGCTTGCCAAAAACCTAGAAATAGGTTCACGGTAGGCAACGTAAGAGTTGGTTAGAGCATAGAGATTTGGTGAGGTGACACGGCTAAATATTTCCCTAGTTTAGCCCACTGTCTGGTCTAGTCGTGAATAGAAGATACGCTCATCTAATTGCCCGAAGGGACGTAGATTTTATCTACAAATACATCTTTTTAAGGTGCATTATATGAAAAATAAAGCAATAAGAATTCCAGTAATAGATCCAGTTGGCAAACCAATAATGCCAACAACTCCAGCC
>JASJEA010000014.1 GCA_030064935.1 Crocosphaera sp.
TAGGTTCTTTAAGGACATTGATACTATCTAGAAAAGCACGAGCTAAAATTGAATCAAGTTGTATATCTGTGCTTAGTTGACTATGATAAGCAAACTGATTATCCAAGGATAAAGCTAAGTCAAAATCTCTATTATTAAGTAAAGTAAAATAGAAAGCCCTCACTGCTGATGGGTGCGAGAATGATTTTAGAGTTTTGACCTTTTCATCGAGGAATTGTAGACAGGTTTGTAGCTTGCAATCTTCTTGAGCTAGATGCTCCACAAACTGTTTCATATTTTGCAGAAAACGATCAGCTTTCGGTAAGAGATTAATGGTTAATAAAATCACATCCCGCCAACTTTTATTAAGCATTTTGCTGGCTAATTCTTGCAGTTTACTCTCTAACTCATCACCCTCACTTGCAATAATATAACGTGCTGTAAAATATTCTTGAAAAGTTAAATGAGAAAAAGAATAGACATCATTTGCTCTTTCTACTAAAATCCCATGTTGTATTTCAATGGATTTTATAATAGATTCACTCGTTAACCAAAGATTTTCCTTCTCTTCTTGGAAATCACAATGAGTACAAAGATAATCTTCAATAATCTCTTGAAGTTCACGAGTTTCAAAAAAATAACGTTCTTGGGAAAAAGTTACAGCAGCAATTTTAGATAATAATTTTCGTTTATGAAGAATAGACAAATTATGATAAAAATCATCTCGTTCAATTCCTTTTGAGCGATCCCAACGTTGCAACAAAATATCTAATCCTGCTTGATACAATTTTGCCCTTTGACGAGGAAATTTAGCTTTTTGTTGAAAAACAGAGCACAAAAGATGGAGTAAAATTGGGGTAATAGCTAATTCCCTAATTGCTTGATTATCTGGGGTATTTAACTGCTCTATAAAATCTTCTGCCTTTTGATTGCCTTTTGTTTTATTTTTACAGGTAGCCTTAAACCAATTTTGAGCAAATAACTCAACACTCTTTTGATCAAAATCCGCTATTTCTACATAAGTAAAACCCTTAAAATGAAATTGTTGTGCTGAACTTCTAGAGGTGATCATTAATAGGTTTTGATAATAATCTTGGGCAAACCCTTGAATATTTTTACATATCCCTTCTCGTACTTTTAGGGGAACCTCATCTAATCCATCTAATAAACAGAGAAATCTTCCCTTTTCCAATAACATTAAAACTTGTTTCTGGGAAAAGCCATGATTTTCTCCATAATTGATCAAATAGCTTAAAAAATCGAAGTATTTATCATCTCCGAGATCCCATTCTGTTCTTAATTGAATGAAACAGGGAATGCAATTACGTCGGTATTTCCCTTTATTACATTGCAAAGCAATATGTTGCAAAAAAGTCGTTTTCCCTGCACCGGGCTTTCCCAAAATAACTAACTTTCGGTGTTTAGCTAATGCGTCTAAATCGACGACTGTGTTAGAATCGAAAGAGGAAAGACGGAAGTTCGGGGTACTCTGCAAAGAATCCTCTAAATCCGATGGTTCTAACCAACGTTGATAACTGGGTTCGAGAAAAAACTGAGTTTTGGTATAGACCTTATCTAGCAGGGGCTGGGTTGCTTGAAAGGGTGATTGTAGGGTGCTACACTGGCTTTCTATGGTTTCTTTGACCTGGGAACGCATCAAGGAAACCAATTGCGGTATATCGGAGTTACTGGGCTTTAATTTAAAACTAGGAAGGGTGGTGCTTTGATCATGAGGGAGATCCGCCACAGCTTTCCAATCTAAGTTTAACGTAAAACAGAGTTCTTTGAAAATCTGACGAGAAACGGGACGGCCAGATAAGAATTTCCAGACACTTTGGCGACTAGATAAACCGACTTCTGAAGCTAAATATTCCTGGGTCCAACTTCTAGAAGCCAAGACTTTTTTAGCCTCTTCTATGCCTTGTGAATTAGCTGATAAGGAACGTGACGTCATAGACTTGGTTAAAATGATAGACGGGGTGAGATTGCCTGGAGGATAAAACCATACCGTATTGTACCTAATGAAAACTACGGGCGGGTTGCTTCTCATCACAGTCGCCCTATGACCAAAATCACTACATTCCTGGGATAGTCAGCATAGCAGTTTCAGAGAATATAAGGGACGCTAGAGAGACGTTTCGTGATTGAATTTTGCTTCTAAATGTAAAATAATGTAAATCAAAAACCCATAACCCTTGATACAATAAGGTTATTTATAAATTTTTACAAAGAATCCTTGATTATTGTCTCTATCTAAAATTCTTGGCTTAATTGTGCCTTCTAGAAGCAGAAAAGAATCGGAAACAAAACGAAGTTATGCACTGTGGTTAAATTTATGAGTTTGAGCAACCTAAAACCCAATAAAATCGCCCTTCGATATCTTGGACTGACAAGTATGGGCTTGCTCGTGGCTCAATTATTGTTCGGAGTCATTCAGATCCGTTGGCGATATTATCAACGAATTGAACAGTTAAGTGCTAGAGTGCAGGACTTAGGTAAACAAATAAGCTTCATTTCTCAGCAGCCAGAAGTAAAACTGGATGGGCCTACCCTAAAAAGATTGATTACAAAATCCAGTATCAGCCAAGATGTGGTATACGGAATAATTGTCAATGGGCAAGGACAAGTCACCAGCAGCTTTGTGAATAAGAAAGACCAAAACATGACTGAGCAAGTTTCTCACTTAACCTCAACGGAAGAGGCGAAAAACGGGGAAAAATTCCTTCCAGATATGTTAACGGAATTAGCTAAGCATAACCCCGACTTTAGAGAAATAAGCGAATCTGTCATTGTCAAAGGACAATCCTCAGATTTAGGAGAAGTCCGTATTGGCTACAGCTTACAATCAACCCAACAAACTAATCTAAAGTCCGCAGGTAAAATTTTAGTGGCTTCTTTGATTGTCAGTGTGATCTTAATTTTGATCATGTTTATCATCTTCAAACGAGAGGTACAACTCCCCATCAGAGACTTGTTGAAAAAAACTCAACCACTGCTTCCTGAAAAAGAAGGTCTTTCTTTAAACCACTGGGATGAAATTGACCAATTAGAAATATTGATCAAGACGTTGACTCAACAACTGCAATCTCTTCAAGACTTGAATAATGAAATTGTTCAAGAAAAAGTCAAAGAAGAAGCTATGAAAGCGACAGAAGAAAATAGAAAAGAACTTGATAAAGCGAAAAATGAATTTCTTGCCTGTATTGGTCACGAAATTCGCACCCCATTAAATGCAGTGATGGGAATGACGGGATTGCTCTTAGAAGATACCCAGTTAAACGAGCAACAAACAGAGTTTGTCAAAATTGTCCGTGAGAGTGGAGACAGTTTGTTGAGTATGATCAATAATATTTTGGATTTTTCCAAAATTGAAGCCCAAAAAATTGAATTAGAAGAACAAAGCTTTGAGCTAAGACCGTGTATTGAAGAGGTTTTACGTTTATTCGTCTCTCAAGCTTCCGAAAAAAATCTAGAACTGGCCTATTTAGTAGAACCTAATACCCCTAATGCCATCATCGGCGACACTACCCGACTCAAACAAGTTCTAGCCAATCTCATTGGTAATGCGGTTAAATTTACCCACACAGGAGAAGTAGTTATTTATATCAACGCAACCCCCATTGAATCGGAAGAAGAAACGGATGAGGGTTTGCACGAACTCCGATTTGCAGTCAAAGATACCGGCATTGGTATTCCCGCAGAACGCAGTCATCGCCTGTTTCAACCTTTTAGTCAAGTGGATGCTTCTACTACCCGTAACTATGGAGGAACCGGGCTAGGATTGGTAATTAGTAAGCGATTATGCGAGTTAATGGGGGGAAATATGTGGGTTCATAGTATCGAAGGCAAAGGATCTACTTTTAATTTCACCATTAAAGCCAAAGCTGTTGCCAGTTGTTCCCCTGTCAACTCTGAAGAAGGAGAAAGTTATTTAATGGGCAAACGAATGTTAATTATTGATGATAATCTCACCAATCAGAAAATATTAACCAATCAAGCCCAGTCTTGGGGAATGTTTACCTGTGCGGTAGACTGCGGAGAAAAAGCTCTGGAATGGCTGCAACGAGGGATTGTTTTTGATGTGGCTATTTTAGACATGAATATGCCCGAAATGGATGGTTTGGATCTAGCCCGTCGCATTCGTCAACAACCCCACTGTGGTACGTTACCTTTGGTGATGCTCAGTTCTCTTACTCAATCCGAAATGGCTCATGAAGAAGATAGAGATGAATTTGCGGCTATTTTGCTCAAACCAGTGCAACAGTCTCAACTTTATTACAGTTTAATGCAGATTTTTGCAGGAAAACCCATCAAAATAACCACATTAGAGCCAGAGGAAGTATTGGAAGAACCATTGCTGGCCCAAAAACTACCGTTGCGCATTTTAGTGGCTGAAGATGTGATGGTTAATCAAGAAGTTATTCGCTTACTCCTAGAGAAACTGGGTTATTGGGCAGACATGGTTGGTGATGGGAAAGAAGTGTTAACCGCCCTCAAGCATTGCGTCTATGATGTGATTTTAATGGATGTACGGATGCCAGAAATGGATGGACTCAGTGCCACCCGTCTCATTCGTCAAACCCTGAATTCAAGCCAACAACCCCGTATTATAGCCATGACAGCAGAATCTATGCCTGGCGATCGCGAAAAATGTTTGGCCGCAGGTATGGATGATTATATTTCTAAACCCATTCGCATTGAGGAGCTAAGACAGGCTTTAAGTCGCTGTAAAAGTCACTCAGAGTCCATAGCGGTTGATCCCCAAATTTTTAGAGAGTTACAAAAAATAGCAGGAAAGCGACTCCATGAAATTGTCGGAGGCTATCTCGAAGATGCTCCCCTCTATCTCAGTGAGATGAAGACAGCTATTGAGGGGACAAGTAGAGAGAACTTACGTCAAGCCGCCCATGCCTTGCGATCGCCGACTGGGAGCTTAGGGGCAACTCATTTATTTAACCTATGTGAAGAAATGGAGACAATCGCCCGTCAGGGAACCATTGAGGAGGCCAAAGAGAAAATGTTGTGGCTCGAAATGGAGTATGATCGGGTGTGCCATGCTCTAGAAAGAGAAATTGATTAATCATGGTTCAACTGTTTAGCACCCCTTATCGCCCTAGCATAAATTGTGAATAGCTCTACGAACAAACCAGAAGCACCTGTGATTCTTATTGTTGACGATGATCGCACAATGAGAAGTCTCTTAAAAATTGCGATGGAGGAAGAAGGCTATCGGGTTACAGAGGCAAAAAATGGTTTAGAATGTCTTGAATCCTATAATTCTGCTCCACCTAATCTCATCTTATTAGATGCCCTGATGCCTGATATGGATGGGTTTGCCTGTTGCAAACAACTCTCTTCTCTCCAGGATAATAGTTATATTCCGATTCTCATGATTACGGCACTTGATGATCAAGCATCTATTGAACGAGCTTTTGAGGTTGGTGCTACAGACTACATAACTAAGCCCATTTTTTGGTCGGTATTATCGCAACGGGTTAAACATTTGCTAAGCAGCACTCAAAATTTTCGGGACCTCAATTATTTAAAATCTCGTCTCGCTAAACAAGAGCAATGGCAACAGTTTCGTTATGCTCTGATTCGTCAATGTCAAGAAGATTTTCACCTACAACCTCTCTTAAATGACTGTATCAGCCAACTGAGAACTTTAGTTAATGCAGAACGAGTTGGTATTCATCATTCTAACGGAAAACTAATGGCTGAGTCCATTAGTTCGGGTTATCCTTCTGTTAAAACCATATCATGGCAAAAGATTACTCTCTTTACAGTTTATCAAGGTCGTTATGAAAAGGGAGAATCGATGATTATTGATTTTTCTCAGGAGACTGAGTTATCGGATGAAACCGTTGCCCCTTTTCAACAACTGATGGTTAAAACTTTGACCATAATCCCTCTCTTAATTAAAGGGGAATTTTGGGGAATTTTATGGATTCATCATTGTCAAAATTCCTATCCCTGGGAGCCTTGGGAAGTTGAATATTTAGAGCGTTTAAGAGAGTTGTTAGTGGTTCCTTCTGTGATCATTGATGCCGCTAATGTTACTTAATTTATTATTGCTTTTCAATAGCATTATTATAAATTCTTTCATTGCTTTTTACTGATTTAAAAAAGTCCACTACCGGACGTGGATAGTCTACTCCAATTATTACATTGTATCGTTTTTGTTCTTGTTGAGATAATTTCCAGGGTTCATGAATTTTCTGCCCTGGAATTGTTGTTAATTCTGGCAGCCAATGTTTTATATATTCTCCTTTTAAGTCGTAATCTTTTGACTGTTTAGGAATATTAAAATAGCGGAATCCTCTGGCATCATTACCAACTCCGGCTGTATAGTTCCAATTACCATAATTACTACAAACATCATAATCGATTAAGATCGATTCAAACCATTCTGCCCCCATTATCCAATTGATACCTAAATTTTTGGTCAGAAAACTTGCAACATTCTGTCTTCCTCTATTAGACATAAAACCAGTGGCAGCTAATTCTCTCATATTGGCATCTACTAAAGGATAACCTGTCTTTCCTTCTTGCCACAGTTTAAACCTTTGTTGATCTTTTTTCCAAGCAATATCTAATCCTTGTAAGCCAGAAGGATAAAAGATTTTATTGCCATGTTTTAGAGAAATAAAGCGAAAATAGTCGCGCCAGAGAAGTTCAAAGATTAACCAATAAGTTGATTGATTTTTAACCCTTTCTTGTTCATAAACTTGTACTTGTTCATAAATATAACGGGGAGAAAGACAACCATTGGCTAACCAAGGAGAAAATTTAGAAGAATAATCAGCCCCTAACATTCCGTTCCGAGTTTCTTTATAATCTTTGAGACAGTTTTGTTGCCAAAAATAGTTATTTAACCGTTTAATTGCTTCTGTTTCTCCTCCTTTAAAATCTAAAACGCTTCTAGGCTCAAATTGAGGTTTTTCTAATTCTAATTCTTCTAAACTAGGAATATTTCCTAATTCAATATTTGGTAAAGAAGGTAGTTTTTGGGGTACTGTAAAAGTTGGGTTAATGGTAGAATTTTTTTCTATTTTTTTACGAAAACTGGTAAAGACTTCAGGTAAGTTATTGAAGTTAAAGGGTAAATCATCATAATGGTATAAGGTGGCTCCCCAAAAGGTTTCTATTTGTACTTTTAAGGGTTTTAAAGCTTTTTTAAGTGCCTTTTCTACTCTGATTTCTTCTGCGGTAACTTCTTCATGAAAGTATACTGCATCGATTAATAATTCTTTAACTAATTGAGGTATTATTTTTTCAGGATAGCCTGTTCTAATAATTAAATTACTACCTAATTTTTTTAAAGACTGTCGTAAATCATGAACACTCTCTAATAAAAATTGAGCGCGAAAATTTCCTGTTTTTGGAAAACCAAAAGATGTTGTCTGAAACTGTCTCAGATCGAAACAATAAAGAGGAATGATTAACGAATTTTCTTTAATTGCTTGATATAAAGGTTCATGATCATGAAATCGCAAATCATTACGATACCAAATTAAAACTTTTTTATTAGACATATTCAAAATATGATGGGATCAGTACCAAACAACCGTTTATAATAGTAATATAGAAGAAATCTGTAATCAATTGAATTTATGAATATCTGAAAACATCCCCCAAAAGGATGAAATATTTTTCATCTGTTATGGGGAGGTGACAAAGAAAATCCACTTGTTTGAATAGAAGTAGCTCGAACCCAGCTAAATTTGAGGAGTGCTACTTATGTTATATAAACCTTTAAAAGTAATGGTGATTACAGCCACAATTTTTGTATGGTTAAGACTTCTAGCAGGAACCGTAGAAGTCTTGAATAATCAGAACCAAAGGTTATCTAATCATCAGCAAATCGCTTCAGAAACTACGTCGTATATTCAGCGTTAATCTTGACATAATCATAACTCAAGTCGCAACCCCAAGCGATGCCATTCCCTGAACCATTGCCAACACAAACCGAAATTAACACAGTATCCTCTTGTAAATAAGCTCCCTCGGCTGCTTGTTTCATATAGTTACTAGCCCCAGCGCGATCATAATCTAAGGGTTGACCATTTTCCATCATGATAAAGTCTCCCAATTTAATGCCTAAATCTTCTTGATGAAAAGTGACCCCAGCGCGGCCAGCAGCAGCAGCGATACGTCCCCAGTTGGGATCACGACCAAAAACAGCAGATTTCACTAAAGAAGACCCCACAATTGTCTTAGCGATGCGTCTTGCTGCTTCGTTATCCGGCGCACCCGATACCTGCACCTCCAATAAACAAGTCGCCCCCTCTCCATCTCTGGCGATCGCCTTAGCCAAATGTTGACAGACAGTTGTTAACATCTGTTGCAGGATTTGAGCATTTTTACTATTAATATCCGTAATAGCTGGAGTCCGAGATTGACCATTGGCCAATGCGATCAAGGTATCATTGGTACTTGTATCTCCATCCACCGTAATTTGATTAAAACTTTCATTGGCCGCTTGGGTTAACATTTGCTGCCATAACCCCGTAGAAACCGCCGCGTCACAAGTGACAAAGGCTAACATCGTCGCCATATTCGGGTGGATCATTCCGGAACCCTTGGCAATACCGCCAACTCTCACCGGACGGTTATCGATCATGGTTTCTAGAGCAATTTCTTTTGTGACTAAATCTGTGGTAGTGATCGCTTTAGCCGCCTTTTCATTGCCTTCCTCTGAGAGACTCTCCACCAGTTGAGGAATACCTGAGCGTAAAGCATCCATTTTAATTCGTTGTCCAATAACCCCTGTAGAGGCCAACAAAATAGCGTTAGGGGAGATATTCAGGGTTTGCCCTAGCAATTTAGCACTTTCAAGAGCATCTTGCCGCCCCTCTTCTCCTGTTCCTGCATTCGCTTGACCGGCATTACAGAGGATCGCTTTAGCACTGGCTTTCTCTTGCAGTCGTTGACGACAATAATCCACACAAGTTGCCCTTACCTGAGACGTAGTAAAGACACCGGCTGCGATCGCCTCTACTTCTGAGACAATCAGAGCAAGATCGAGGTTCCCCGATGGTTTTAAGCCGGCTGCGATTCCCGACGCTTGAAACCCTTTCGGTGCAGTGATCCCCCCGGTAATTTTTGTAAAGTCATTCATAATTGCCAGAATCAAGCCAAATTAAACGATAAGTCACATTGATGGTAGCATATTCTTCCTATCACAAATGTTAATTAACTATTATCTACCCAAGTTTTAGGGCAGATAATCGGTGATGATGGTTGGCTTATCTTAAAATTTGTAATATATTTTAACTTTGAGGGGATTCTGGCTAATTTATTTAGTGAGTAGTTAAAGAGGGGATCAGCGAAAAGTGGCTTATTTAGTGCTTTTTACCTAAGTTATTATACTCTGAAAACTAGCCAACAAATTTGCTCTCAATTATATCATGCGCCCTTGATAATAGAGAGTGTTCTGTAAGAAAAATATTTAATGTAATATTGATTACAGCTAACGGGGATCACTGAGTGTTAGGGTAAAGGGGAAATGAACAATCAGAAACTCAATTGCCTCAATTATTATGGCTCAGATCCTTGATCCCATTCCAACTGGGCAAAGAAACGTACTACTTTGCTGCTATGTAAACGCAACGAATCAGATCCAAGTTGCTCGCATTACCAATATAGAAAACTGGTATTTTGAGCGAGTTGTATTTCCTGGACAACGTCTTGTTTTTGAAGCTCTACCGAAGGCACATTTAGAAATTCATACAGGAATGATGGCGAGTGCTATTCTCTCAGATACCATCCCTTGTGAACGTCTTTGTATAAGCGATGGAAGCAATGAAGAAATAGAGGAAGATGTTGTTTCTGTTTCTACTGATAAAAAACAAACCATACAAGCAAATGATAAACAAAGTTATCGTTTTTCTCGTTTAAAAGCAGCATTAGTTTAGAAAGTTGCATAACGATAATGATCATTAAAAACTCTAGCTGAGATTGCCCCATAATGGGGCTTTTTTTTTGAAAACCGTTAATGGTATAATAAAAAGTTATTAATTATAGATTATTGATTATTAGCTATGAACTTACCCTCTTTTTTATGGCTGTGGAAAATAGCTGCTTGGTCAATGGGTTTATCTTTATTTGCCTATTTTTTATTAGCAGTATCGGGAGGATGGATGTTTTATGGTCATAACAGTCAGTCTGATAATCCCATATGGTTGCGTCCAATTCATTATGTTATCGGCTCAATAATGGTTATGTTAGTCTTATTATTATTAGTAATAGGGTTAGTGGGAACGTTAGGCCATTATGGTAGTTTAGGTCATTCTTCTCATTTAATTGCTGGCTTATTAACGGTTATCTTAGTATTAATTTCTGCTACGGCTGCGACACAAATTAGTCCGGAAAAACCAAGAATGCGCTGGTTACATATTGGGACAAATATTATTCTTTTTGTTAGTTTTGCTATTGTGAGTTTAACGGGTTGGGATGTTGTGCAAAAATATTTACCTTAGTTTTCAATATTAAGACTGGGGGAAATATTGATTAATAAATGTTTCAGAAAGATGAAACTGTTGTAAAACTTCTGGTAAGTCTTGACGGGGAATAATTTCTTTTAAACAAATTGCAATTAATTCTTCAACATTTTTATTTTGAGCAATTTTTTCTAGTTTGTTTTTGAAATATTGATATTTTTCCTTATTTATACTGTTATACTTTACGTAAAAATAATAATCTTTAAGATATTTAATTCCTGGTGATAAATCTTCCAATTGTTTCATTTCTTTTTCTAAACTGTCCCAAAAGTTAGCCGTTTTTGTTAATTGTTTCTTCTGGAGAAACTTTTCTAACAAACGATCAACCCGATTAACTATAATACTTACATTAACAGGTATAAGTGCTTGTGTTTCTATATTGGTTAATAAGGAAGAAAAAGATATCCCATAAATGATTACTTTTAGGATAAAATAGCAATCTATATTAGGTTTCTCAGGACAAGTTTTAATAAATATCCACCAGTAGATAACCGCAGGAATCAAAATCTGAATAGATAACCAAACCCAAAAAATAAATGTTTTAAAAGGTTGAAAAAAAATATAAATGCGAAACTTTTTCTCTAACTTTTCCCTAGCGTTAATAGCATGAATAATTCCTGTACCTATTCCTAAAGCAATGTACCAAATCGTGGTTAGTAGCGAATTATGTTCCATCAATTTTTTTAACGTTCTCTAATTGATTTACGAAGTTCCATTTCACCTAGGGATGTTAGAGTAAAATAGGTTTTGGAATCATCCTCTTTTATATCGAATCTTTTGGGTTTAGTAATAGGAAAAATACTATACCAAATATTTCCAGAAACTTTATTTATTTTTCTTTGATTCCAGAGTTTTTTAAGTAGTTCAAGAACATCTCCTGGTGGTAAATTTAGACGATATTTTAAGTCTCTAACTGTCAAGGGAGAAGCGTCTAATTCTTGTAAAATAAACAATGCTTTAGGATTTTTTGTTTGATAATAAGAAGTTTCATCAGTTGAGTAACTTGAATCCCAAGGAATTGCTATTTTATTTTTTTCTTGGCTATTATAGTCTTTTGCTAGTTCTTCTCTCGCTATTTGATAAGCATTACTGAGATCAGTATTTTCTTGAACAATATTGTTAATTTCATTAATAACTTGATAGTTATTTTGAGATAATTCTCTTTCAATCTGTTCAATTTTTATTTTTAAATCTTCAGGAAATTGCTCAATATTGACACGCTTAAGGGTAATTTCCCAAGCGTCTAGCGTTCGTTTTTGACTGGTTTTTAGGGAGTTAGATGATTGACTCATGGTTTCCTCCTAACAAGTAGTATCCATTATCTTTATCTTACCACAGGTTAAACTTGATTTACAATAAATCCTAACCAATAATAAGGATGTTCATAAGGTTGAATATTAGGATCATTTTGTTGATGTTGGTTGCTTTCATCTTTTATTAATGCAATAATATTTGCATCAATTATTTGATTTTTTTGGTCTTCTAACAGTTTATTTAACCAGATGATTAACTCTTTATGAGTCACAATTTTTAACCATTGTTGTGCATTTTTGAGGGCAATTTTTGCAGTAATTCCAGCACGATATTGTTGATAAAAATAAATCATTAACCATGCGCTAGAAGTTTCATCAACTGTCCATAAGGTACTAATAACACAATTGGCACCACTTTTAAGAAATGCACTGACTAAACCTACATATTCACTTTCAATAGTTTTCTGTCCATTTAAAGCAGTTTCGCAAGCAGCAAGGGTTATTAATTCATAGGAATTAAAGTTAAGCTTACTAATTTCTTCAGCAGTGAGTTGACTTTTATTTTCAAATTCTAAGAAGGATCTTTTGGGATCATCAAAATTATAATAACCATGACCGGTAAAATGAAGGTGAGTATGGTTAGGAATAGCATTTTTAAAGTCCTCAATGGTGGTAATGGATGCTTCTATTGTAGCAAAGTATGTATTGACTATCACTGATTCTATTTCGGAAAATATTAAATCTTTTCTGGGGTTTTCTATGCTTAATAAGGATTCTCTATCATTATTGTTTGATTGTTGTTTTAATTTTAAGCCAATTTGTAAACTAGGAAGATAGGAAATTGTCCATTTTTTTTTCTTAAATAAGTAATGTAAGGGGAATCTATGTAAATCTTGATGAGGAATTAAGATTAATTCTTCAATGTCTTGTAAGTCTTTTTCTATCTCATCAATACCTAATATTTCTTTTATTTTTTTTAGGCGATATATGAAGTTAATTCGCCAAGAATGATTAGTTTTTGAGTGCGTTTCTGTATCTTTTTTATAACGGTAGTCTTGATAATCTTTGTCCCATGCTTTTATCCATTGTTCTATACTAGAATCACCTATTAGGGCATTATCTTGAGAAGCAATATAATTTGTCTTATAAATAGGTTCTTTTAATCCTTGTTTAATAATAAAGGTAATTAATCCCATCGGACTATTAAACCAGTAAACTATTGCCTTATTTCTCGATTCTAAATCATTGATTTTAAATTCATTTAACAGTCTTTGTATCTGCTCATAACTGGGATAAATATTAGAATTTCCTTGTAGTTGGCTTTCTGTTTTGTATCCTTCTAGGATATGAATTAAACGTCTATTTTTCTCTAACTCTGCATTAAGTAATGCTTCGATGATTTCACCTTTTTCTAAAAGAAAATTAACTTTCAGTTGACGAAAAATTAAAAATCTCGCCTCCAGTCTTAGTCTTTGGTTTCTCTCTGCAATGGGAACCTTATCTAATAATTGGTTGAGTAGTTTTAATCCTTGTAATAAATAATCATCTGCGTTATTTTTATCTCCCACTGCTAAATAAGCTTTAACTAAGTCTTGAATCACTTCTAAGCGTAATTCGGTAAACTGTTTAACGTTTAAGGTTTCTAAGGCACAATGATAATTATTAATGGCATTATGATATTCTTGGTGTTCATATTGCGCCACCCCAATTTTATGATGTAAAAATCCCCATCCTTCAGGGTGACTATCTTGATAAATATGTTTATTTAATGGGTAGCGATAACTAATTAATTGTCCTTTGTATCCCCGTTTATTTAACTGAGGGTTCAACTGAGAAATTGACTCTGATTGAGATTGATCAATAAATTGTATTAATTTGTCTGAGTTGGGTTGTTGTAAAACAGAAATGAGATGACGAAAATCTCCTGTTTCTAGAGATTGAAAATAGTTAATTAATTGTCTCGAAGCATCGGTTAATTCCCATCGAAATCTTTCTATAAATTGACTTTGTTTCCGTAATATTTCTCCTTCACTTGAGCTTGATGAAATCGCTGCTAACCCTCGGCCATTCCAAGCTTGATGAAAATCTAGTTTCAATTCTAAAGCCTTATCGTAGGATGCGATGGCCTCATCAAAACTTCCTAAGTTATCTAAAGCTACGCCTCGGTTATACCAAGCTTCATGATCATCTGGTTTAATTTCTAAAGCCTTATCGTAGGATGCGATGGCTTCATCAAACCTTCCTAAGTTCTTTAAAGCATCCCCTCGGTTATACCAAGCTTCATGATCATCTGGTTTAATTTCTAAAGCCTTATCGTAGGATGCGATGGCCTCATCAAACCTTCCTAAATTATCTAAAGCATTCCCTCGGTTATACCAAGCGTCATGAAAATTAGGTTTAATTTTTAAAGCCTTGTCGTAGTCTGCAATAGCCTCATCAAAACTTCCTAAGTTATCTAAAGCATCCCCTCGGTTATTCCAAGCTTGATGAAAATCTGGTTTAATTTCTAAAGCCTTGTCGTAGGATGTGATGGCCTGAGTAAACCTTCTTAAGTTCTTTAAAGCATCCCCTCGATTATCCCAAGCTTGATGAAAATCTGGTTTAATTTCTAAAGCCTTGTCGTAGGATGCGATAGCCTCATCAAAACTTCCTAAGTTATCTAAAGCTACTCCTCGGTTATCCCAAGCTTGATGAAAATCTGGTTTAATTTCTAAAGCCTTGTCGTAGGATGCGATGGCCTCATCAAACTTTTCTAAGTGATATAAAGCTACCCCTCGGTTATACCAAGCTTGATGAAAATCTGGTTTAATTTCTAAAGCCTTGTCGTAGGATGCGATGGCCTGATCAAACCTTCTTAATTTAAATAAAGCATCCCCTCGGTTATACCAAGCTTCATCAAAATCAGGTTTAATTTCTAAAGCCTTGTCGTAGGATGCGATGGCCTCATCAAACCTTCCTAAGTTAAATAAAGCATCCCCCCGGTTATACCAAGCTTGATGAAAATTAGGTTTAATTTCTAAAGCCTTGTCGTAGGATGCGATGGCCTGATCAAACCTTCCTAAGTTCTCTAAAATAACCCCTCGGTTATTCCAAGCTTTGGCATTGTTAGAATTAAATTGAATTGCTGTTTCAAGACATTCTAATTCTTTATCTAAATCATCACTGGCTGCATAAATTCCCCCCATTTCACGATACAATTCTGACTTATTCTCATTGCTTTGTTGTGGTTGATTAATTAAAGTTTGTAACTGTTCAATTTTCTCTTCTCTAACTTCATTCGTCCAAGCTAAATAAGTATCATATTCTCTGTACCCAAGAATTGAAGTTAATTGTTCATCAATGGAAATTATGGCTTCATTCAAACCCCTACTGGTTTTTATAGCCATATCTCTCAATTTTCCCGATGCAATATTGCCCAATTCTTCTAAATCACGCCCTAATTCCTGATAATTATCCCTATTATCCAACCATTCTAAACTTTTCTCCTCTATCCATTCTGCCAACTGCTCAGGTTTAACATTACGACTGATTAAAAACCCTTGACAATTGCCCCAAGACCTCCCTCTTTTAATTGCTGCCAACAAAGCAAATAAGATATTTTCATACTCAGCATCGGATAATCTACGTTTAGAAGGAGGCTCAACGGGTTTCGTTGTCCGAGAACAATTAATAAAGAAAATTTTAAGCCAATTCCAGAGTTTTTTAAGCCAATTCATCATCAAATTGTAGGGTGGGCAAGAAACAGGGTTATTTAAACCTACTATATCCCAGAAAACCTTGCTCACCTAACAAAATTTAGGCAAATTAATCATAACATTAGAAGTCCGTTGGTTTTGAACACTGTTAAACCCAAAACCCAGCCAAAACTCATGGAGACGTTAAAATAAAAGTAGTACCTAATAGGAGTTGAACTCATTAATGAACCTATTACCATTACTTACTCTTTGCAGGAAGTATTAAAAGAGATTAAACAAGAAATTAAAGAAGTTAAACAAGAAATTAAAGATGTCAATAACAAACTAGATAATCTACAAAAAGAGGTGGCAGATATAAAAGTGGGACAAGCAACTTTAACTGACAAAGTTACTGGGATAGATAAGCGACTAAACAAAGTAGAAACCGAACAAGATATAATGGTTAAAGCTATTTCCTACTTGCAAGGTTTTCGTTCCCTAATTGTCCCAATTGTTGTCGCTGTAGCAACGGCTTTATTAACCTTACTTTTTCGTCTTGTTCCCAATTTTGGCTCAAAATGTTAATAATTATTCTTAATTCTTAATTCTTAATTCTGAACCTCATCCCTGAAAAATGTTTATAATTAAATTAATTACTTTGATCATTAATCTCAATGCCATTAACACAAGAAACTTTATTAGGTAAATCTGTAGACGAATTAACCACCTGGGTAAAACAAAAAGGGCAGCCAGCTTATAGAGGTAAACAACTCCATCAATGGTTATATCAAAAAGGAGTGCGATCGCTGACAGAAATTTCCGTGTTTCCCAAAACTTGGCGCGAAGAATTAAAAGATTATCCTATCGGTCGTTCTACCATTTATGATTGTAGCATTGCTCCCGATAAAACGAGAAAATATCTCTTAAAATTAGCCGATGGATTAATTATTGAAACCGTTGGTATCCCTACATCCAAACGCTTAACTGTTTGTGTTTCTTCACAAGTAGGATGTCCCATGAATTGTGATTTTTGTGCCACAGGAAAAGGAGGATATACCAGAGATTTAACTTGTGCAGAAATTGTGGATCAAGTATTAACCGTTCAAGAGGACTTTCAACAGAGAGTAAGTCATGTTGTTTTTATGGGAATGGGAGAACCGTTATTAAATACCAAAGAAGTTGTAAAAGCAGTTAAAATATTAAATAAAGATGTAGGCATTGGACAGCGATCGCTGACTATTTCTACTGTAGGAGTTCCGAAAAAAATCTTAGAATTAGCACATCATAAACTACAAGTAACTTTCGCCGTTAGTCTTCATTCTGCCAATCAAAAATTACGGGAACAATTAATCCCCAGTGCGAAATATTATCCCCTTCCTAAACTTTTGTCTGACTGTCGCAAATATGTAGAAATAACAGGTAGAAGAGTGACTTTTGAATATATTTTATTGGGTGGTGTTAATGATTTACCGGAACAGGCCATACAGTTAGCAAAATGTTTAAAAGGGTTTCAAAGTCATGTTAACTTAATTCCTTATAACCCCATTGCAGAAGCAGATTATCAACGACCTAATTCTGAAAGTATTAACCTATTTAGTAGTATTCTTGAAGAACAAAAAATTGCGGTTAGTGTTCGCTATTCACGGGGACTTGAGGCAAATGCAGCTTGTGGACAGTTAAGAGCGATGACTGAGTTATCATAAGAATAACTGTGAGTATAATATTATCTATCATCTTCTGGTTTGCTAGAGAGAATTAAACTTAAAACATTAATATCATTGGAGTTTAATAAATATTTATCCGTAAAAAGTTTACTTCTCAATTCGTTTAAACTGTAGCTGCGAAAAATGATGAAAGGAAATTGTTCATATTGAGAACCAATAGGTAAAAGACTAGAAACAGGATAAAGAGAACGAAGATATAAAGTTAAAATATCTTTGAAGCTATATTTTTCCGTTTGGTCATCATCACCTTGAAAATACTCTTCAAGGAGATCAGGAATAATGAAAGCATATAAGGGGATGGCATAATATTGATCATCATACTGACTATTTTGTTCGTAGTTTTGAACACTATTATCTTTTTCAAAAATAGTGTCTAAAAACTTAGTCACATCTGAAACATTTCTTGTTATATTTTCTGGTAATTTCGGATGCTTTTTCAAATATTCTAAGTTATTGATTATTTTTGTATAATCCAAGGATTCTGAACGTTTATCAGTTTTTATTTTATATCTTTCTTCAATTGCTTTACCTTCAATGGGAACCACTAACAAACTACCACTAATATGACATCGTTCCATAGGGTAATAATTTAATAACTCTTCAAAACTATTATCCATTAATTTTAAGAATTGACTCGATAACTCTGTTCGTAAATCAAGAGGTGATATTCCGGATTTTTCGCTATCTTTAAAGAATTTTTTGAGAGTGAAATCGCATTCTTTTAAAAGTTGTTCTAAGTAAGTGTAAGCTTCTATGAATTTTTCATTATCATAAGACTTTCTAGCTTCTTTTTTTAGTTGTTTAATTAAATTACTGAGTTTACTGCTAAAGGTTTCACCCGCAGCAGAAACAGATTTACCACTAACAGGAATCATTAAAAATTGTTGTTTTCCAATGTTTCCAGAACCTTGAATCCTTGTCATAATTGAAGTTTTCAAAATTAGCAAAAGATTAATGAATGATAAAATACTTTCTTGTATAGCTAATTTTCGGTTTTTTTCATCCTCTTCTTGATCATATATTGCTTGTTCAGTAAGATAAAATATTAATTGTTTATCCTGTCTATCAATTTCATCATTTCCCCTTCCTCTATAAATAACTTGTATCACTTCCATTAAATTTTTTTCTACTTCAAATCTAGGAATTTCTACTAAGATATTTTTAACTTTGGGAAAGGATAACCCACGACTTGCAGAAGATGTCATAAAGATAACTTTTATGGTTTCTTGAGCAAGATAATGTTTGATTTCTTTTTTCTCTTTATCCCCTAGGTTTGCATGAATTTCTATATAGTCTTTTTTCTCTTCAAATTTTCGGAATGATTTAATTTTTATAATTAATTCTGCCAATCTTTCTTTATCTTGAACATAAACAATTGTCTGTTCAGACGGATTATTTTTAAATAGATTTTTGATGTCTTTAATGATTTGCTTTTGTACTGCATCTCTTAGAGGTTGATTTTTTTGTGAATATAATTTTTCATGAAATTCGATAGATTCAATAAATAATTTATAAGTAATCTTTAAACTGTTTGCAGGATAAGCATTACTATTAATAATCATTGCTGGTTTATTTTTAAATTCAAAATTTTCAACAGATAAGGGTAACGCTTGATGAAAACTCTGTCTAAAAAAGATTTTATTAGGTTCAGGAACAGTAGAAGAAAAATGCTGATTAATAACATCAGGGTTAACAATAGAAGCATCAGCTACAATGATTTTATAATTAAATCCATATTCATCTTTAAACTGTCTAAAAAACTTGTTTATTTCATGGAGAAAGTAAACCCCACTTTCATCTCCTGTTATCTCATCAATCATTACAAAAATATGTTTAATTCTACTGGATATTTCTCTCATATTATTTTCTAAAAAGATACCTTTTCTAGAATTATAAGCACTATTAAATATCTTGTTAAAATGTGCTAAAAATGTATTCTTACCTCCTTTACTTTTTTTGAATGATTGCATAGCAACTGTAGCAATAATATTATTAGATATTTTATTTTTGATAAGGGTATTGGTTGCTTCACAAATACTTTGTAAAACCCCCTTAGTTTTCACTGCTTGATCTTTTATCGTATCTTCATTATGACGGTAAGTGTCAGCGATATTTGAAGGTTGATACGCTATTTCATGATTTTGATTAATAAAATGGACATTATTATATTCGAAACGCTTATCTTGAACCATATTTGAACGGTAATTAACCGTTAAATTACCATCATTAGACTTAATAAGGATAGAGTTAGTTGTAATGGCAAAAAGTTTATCATCATAGAGTTTTCCAGTTTTTTTATCTGTAAACTTTTCAAAAATATCTAGGTTTACTTGTGTTCTTGGACTAATATAAAAAAACAAAAATCCTTCATCTGTAATTCTAGGTTGTTTCAGAAAGTCTGTAATAGCAGTAGTTTTACCAATTCCAGGATTTCCTGTTAAAAATAAATAGGGTTTATCAGATTCCAATTCTCTTTGGATCAATTCTTTATGTGCATTTCTTAAGTCTAGTTTAGGATCTAAATTTAAGTTATGAGAGATTTCTGTACGAAGGGTATCAATAGGACTTAAAAAATTATTAATTGTTTCTTCATGGGTAAATGAGTGGATTCCTTTGCTAGAAAAATCCATTAGTTGATTCAAAAAAATTTCTCCATCAGTAAAACTTTTAGATGCTTGACGTTTAATTACCATTAATATATCTTTACGAGCTTTTTGCACTTCTTTTGGTTGTTTATTAGTATAAATATTGTAGCAAGTTTCGAGTATATTTATGTGTTCCTTTTTGTTAATTAAACTTAGGGAACTAATCCCACGATCACTATATCCAATAATTTTAAAATCAATACTTTCTTGCTCTTCTAGTAATTTTTTTGACCTAAGAAAATTATAAAAACTATAGGCATAACTTCCTGCTTGTATCATTTTCATGCTTTCTTTGTCTTTAGTAACAAATGCTTTGTAATGATACTTTAAATTCTCGGATAAATTAATTGTGGGAGTTTTACTATCCATTCCTAAATTAGCAAAAACACTCTTTTTTCTTAGATAAGCAATCTCTTTTAATAATATTCTTTTCAATACGTCTACACTCCGCATATCATCTAAATCTTGAATTTCTCTGATGGCAAAAATAGAATAATCAATTGATAAAATAGTTTTAATTTTTTGACTTTTTGTTTTCTTATACTCAATAAAGATTAAAGTATCAGCTTTCAAGAATTCCCCTGTTTTTTTATATCGATCAACATTATCAATATCTGTCAACTGTTGAAGAATAGTTTTATATATTTCAGTTTCTCCTTTATCGTTATATGTTCCTAAACTATTATCACCATGAAAAAAACATTGATAATAGAGAATTTCTAGCTTCTTGTAATGTTCTTTTTCAATAGCTACTGATTTAAAATATTCTTGTAAAAAGTTAAGTCCTGATAAAAAAGATTTTTGGAGAAAAAACAACACCCAATCTTTAATAATTTTACGATTTGAATCACTAACAACTTTTTCATCTATTGCTAATTTATCAATCATTCTACTAAACTTTAACTGTTTTAAATCTTGAGAATATAAGTCACCATAATGATGCTTAATATCGTTTTGTTTGATATAGGTAAGCATTCCAATATTAAACCCAACTTCAAACAAAAATCCTAACTTTTCCCCTAGTTTATTTTCTTGACTTCCATTTGACATTATTCTTGTTCCTCCTTATCTGGTTCCTTGTTTAGAAATCTTCTAACTTCTGTTAAAAAAGCAAGGGAATTAAAATCAATATTTCTATTACTATGTTTGAACATAGATAATGCACCAACAGAATTATCTCCTATTAAGTTTTGATAAGGATCTAATTTTAAACTAATTGGTTTATTGCTGGTCGGTGTTGCTTCATAACGAGAAAAATGAAATAAAGTTAAATAGTTTAATATATCTTTTTTTAATTGAGTATCATTAATTAGTCCAGGATAAATCTTTTTTTCGTGTTCACTATCGTTATAAATATTTAATAAGGTTGTATAGGAGATAACTCCATTATATGACCTATTATTTTTATTTCCTACAGTAATACCATTAAATAAATTAAAGAAAACTACTGATCTTTGACTTGCATCAGCTTGATCTTTAACCAATTTTTCTAATTCTGTTGTATCTTGGATATACAGAGAAGCAGCTTTTATCTCTTGCAGTTTAACAACATAATATTTATCGAAGAAAATAGGATAAATGTTGATGTCATTTTTACCTAATTTTAACGCATTAATGATATCAGGAGACATAAAAAAGAGGTCTCTATCTTCTCCTGTAATGTTTAAATAGTTCGAGTAAGGAGATTTAGCAATATATAACAAATGACGATATCCTTGATGATATAGTTCAGTAACTTTATTAATCAGAATATCAGGATTTTTGTAAATATTTTCAGTATCATAATTACTAGAAAATGTGCCTTGATTATATAGTCGAATTGTCTGATCTTTTTGACGATGTAAACAAATCACTTCTCCCATCATATTCTTTTTTTGATAGGTATTCTTCCACTTGCGATCGCATTCTCGACTAGACACAGTAATAATAGCAAGTTTCTCTAATTTAGGCGTATAATTATCAAACTTAAATATCTTAGGAAGTATAGAATATAGAGAACTTAGTGAATTACGCTTTTTGAAAAAATCAAGCTTTTTAATACAAATTCCTTGACAACTAAAACGATGATATTCATTGAAGATATGAGATAATACATAAGAAAAAGAACGCATAAATATTTCTTCTGGTGAAGCGTCATCTTTATCGGTTAACTGAAGACGTAGTAAGGGAATAAATAACCTTTTTTTAGCTTTTTTTGATTCATCCAGTAAGACTTTTAAACAGAGATAGGTTAATAAAGAGAAAGTTAACTGATACCAAAATGTTTTAGGATTATCTTCTTGATTGAAAATTTCATCTTTGAGACTCTTGTGATCATATATTATAGCTAAGGTACTTTGACTTTGTAATATTTCATTATCAAGTTTTTCGCAAATACCATCTTTTGGTCTTAAAATAATCGGTATTGTTTTAATTTGTCTTAAGTCATAGTTCATACTAAATTTTTGTTCTTCATTACTGCGAAAGTATTGAATATCATTAAATTTGATGTCAACTGATAAACTGCATAATGATTCTGTATCAATCCTTGTATTATCATCAACCGAAATATACTTTAAAGCTTCTTTTTCTCCTAACTTGCCTTTAAAAATTTGATTACTATTAGTAACTATATCTGGATCTTTTTCTAAAATTCCTTGACTGATACTCACCTTTAAAGTATATGGTTGAGTATTAAATAATTTTGGAGATTTAATAAATGTAATCAATAATTCTCTTAGCTTATTGAGTTTTTCTGAGACGTGAAAACTTTTAAAAATCTCATCAATATCTAAAAAGCATTCTTTTTTAGCTTGATCATCGTCTCCTTTTAAAATAGGTAAAATCTGTTTTTCAAAGTTTTCTACTGGATCATAAGTTAATTCTGATGATAAATTATATTCTTTTTTTTTATCTGATGGATTACTACGAGAAGCAAACACAAAGTAATATAAAAAAACAGTTCTTAGAACTTTTCTTATAAATTTTTTGTGTTCAATATTATTCTCCAATTTATCTTTATTTTCTTTCTTATTTAAGTCAAGGAAGTTAATATTATAGTCAAAAGAAGTTTCTCCTTCAGAAGTTTGCACTTGTCCATTTAATTTTAGTTTCATTCCAAAGATAAATTCTTGTTTATCTTTATCTCTATCATTCATTTCTCCTAAATATCCTTCGATTTGTGGAATAATAGGTAATGAATCAAAAGCATAAGAATTATTAAAAAACTTTCGGAAATTAAACTTAACCCCTTGATAATATACATCGTAATCTTCATCGGGTTTAGTTTCATCGTTAATATAAGTTTCTATTAACTTTAGTCGTCTAATTAAATCTTTTAAATAAACTGCATCTTGATTATCTTTAACTTTTTCGTATAAAAACTCTAGATATTTAATACTTGCTGCTTTTTTAATTTTTCCTAATGCTTCTTCTCTCATTAATTTTTTTAATCTATAAATGTCATTATCTTCTTGATCTTGATTTTCAAAAGTATTGTCAACAATCTCTGTTATATTTTCCTGTTCATCTTCATCAAAATTAATGTTAATGTAATTATTCAAACTATTTCTTAATTCATTGATAAAGCTAATCGGTTGTTTGACAGTTATACTAAGTTTATGTAATCTTAGTAATGGGGGAATATTCTGTTCATCTTTCGGTAACGTTAACCGTTGTTTTTGTAAATTGGTATATTTTTGATCAAAAGGATAATGAAAACTGATACTATTATTATTAACCTTGCCTTTAAAATTTTCTAAAGGTGTAGCAATACTCTCTATAAAGGTTTGGATATAGACAGATTGATTATTTTCTTTTGGTAACTCATTTTCTAACAATTCTTTAATCTGTGCTTGAATTTGATGTAATTTGTCACTGAAAGTCTTTTCTGTTCCTTCAATAAAATTGATAGATGCACATTTAGTTCCGAAAGGTTGACTCATAAAAGGATCATTAATAGACAAATGAGACACTTGATAAGCAAGTTCATCAACATTGATTAATAAGCGTTTACCATCTTCAGATACGGTAAACAGTTTTTGAGATTTATCCCTCTTTAAAACCTCAATAATTTGATCAAGAAAATGATTATAATTTAGTTTAACTAAATCGTTGCTATCTTCTTTTAAATGAGATCCAGAATTTGTCATTTGTTTTACAGTATTCCCATAAAGAATTATTGATCATTACCCAGACAATCATTACTTTCAGCCAGTAAGTAATCTCGTACTGTACTAAATTATAGTTCAAAATTAGCCAATCTCGGTAATGCTAATGTTAGAATTCCCTAACTTGTAGATAAAATTAACATCAGTAGAATTTAGAATTTCCTCCACCTCAAGTTGGAAGCTTGAAACCCTTTTTTTCCGTGACGATGTTCAAAAATGGAAGACAACCAACTTCTTGAACATTTCTGAGGTTGATATTTATATTTTAATAAGTGCATTAATACAACAATAAGATTACTTTCAAGACTATGTTTTTCACTTCTTCCCATTGCTTCTATTTCTTGAATTAAATTATCATAATCTAAATTTTCAAGTTGACGATTTCGTAACAATTTGGCTGTGCTTTCTAACCATAAATAAAAATCTTCTTCATAAAGGGTAGCATTATCTATGTTAACGTTAATTTTCATGGTTGTTAGACTCTCTATTTTTGAGCTTAACTACACTGATAATTATGGCATAACTTAGAATGATTAAATTCATATTGATAAATTTTCTGAGATATTACAATATCAACCGAATGAATAATCAATTCTAAATTCTAAATTTCAAATGCCTCCGATAATATGGCACAATTTAAAAGGATAACTGTTAACACACCCACTTTATTATTGTCCATGACCGCAAGTATCCCCGAACTACCCACCCAATACGATCCCAAAACCACAGAAGCTAAATGGCAAGAAGCATGGGACACCCATCAAGTCTTTAAAGCAGATAATAGCAAGGAAGGTGAAACCTATTGTATTGTCATTCCTCCTCCCAACGTAACCGGAACTCTCCACATGGGTCATGCGTTTGGAGATTGTCTCATGGATGTGTTGGTGCGGTATCATCGTATGTGCGGTCATAATGCCCTTTGTCTTCCTGGAACAGATCATGCGAGTATTGCGGTTCATACCATCCTCGATAAACAGCTAAAAGCAGAAGGATTAACCCGTAATGACATTGGGAGGGAAAAATTCTTAGAAAAAGCTTGGCAATGGAAGCAAGAATCTGGGGGTAAAATTGTTAACCAGATGAAGAGAATAGGACTTTCTGCCGATTGGTCGCGGGAACGGTTTACCCTGGATGAAGGGTTATCAAAAGCGGTAATAACAGCATTTGTAAAACTCTACGAAGCGGGATTAATTTATCGAGGTAATTATTTAGTTAATTGGTGTCCTGCATCTCTCTCTGCTGTCTCGGATGTAGAAGTAGAAAGTAAAGAGGTAGATGGTAATTTATGGCACTTTCGTTATCCCTTAACTGATGGTAGTGGTCATGTTGAAGTAGCTACCACTCGACCGGAAACTATGTTAGGAGATACAGGAGTTGCCGTTAATCCTAACGATGAAAGATACAAAAATTTGATCGGAAAAACCCTAACCTTACCCATTGTTGGAAGGGAAATACCTATCTTTGCCGACGAATTAGTTGATCCAGAATTTGGGACAGGGTGTGTCAAAGTTACCCCTGCTCATGATCCCAATGATTTTGAGATGGGGAATCGTCATCAACTACCGTTTATTAATATTATGAATAAAGACGGGACACTAAACGAAAATGCCGGAATATTTGCCGGACAAGATCGCTATGTTGCTCGTAAAAACGTGGTTAAAAAGTTAGAAGAAGATGGCTTCTTAATAAAAATAGAAAACTATAGTCATGCCGTTCCTTATAGTGATAGAGGTAAAGTTCCTGTTGAACCGTTGTTATCCACACAATGGTTTGTCAAAATTGACCCCTTAGCCCAAAAAGCATTAAAATGTCTAGACGAACACAATTCCCCCAATTTTGTCCCTGAACGCTGGAAAAAAGTTTATCGAGATTGGTTAGTAAAATTGAAAGATTGGTGTATTTCTCGTCAATTATGGTGGGGTCATCAAATTCCTGCATGGTATGTCATCAGCGAAACTAATGGAGAAATTACCGATAACACACCCTTTATTGTTGCTAGTTCAGAAGAAGAAGCTTTTGAAAGAGCGAAAAAAGAATACGGAAATGATATCAAATTAGAACAAGATCCCGATGTTTTAGATACTTGGTTCTCATCCGGTTTATGGCCATTTTCAACATTAGGTTGGCCAGAAAATACTGATGATCTAAAAACTTATTACCCCACCAGTACCCTCGTCACAGGATTTGATATTATCTTCTTTTGGGTCGCTAGAATGACCATGATGGCTGGCTATTTTACCGATGAAATTCCCTTTAAAGATGTCTATATTCATGGCTTAGTTAGGGATGAAAACGGCAAAAAAATGTCGAAGTCTGCTAACAACGGCATCGATCCTTTAATCTTAATAGATAAATACGGTACAGATGCACTACGTTATACCCTAATTAGAGACGTGGCTGGTGCCGGTCAAGATATTAGCCTACAATACGATCGCAAAACCGACCAATCCGAGTCCGTAGAAGCGTCTCGTAACTTCGCTAATAAACTATGGAACGCAGCCCGCTTTGTGATGATGCACCTCAAAGGAGAAACCCCCCAAAGTTTAGGCACCCCTGACATAGATAAATTAGAATTATCGGATCAATGGATACTCTCACGCTTCCATCAAACCGTTAGGCAAACTAGAGACTATATCGAAGCTTATGGCTTAGGAGAGGCGGCCAAGGGGCTGTATGAGTTCATCTGGGGAGATTTTTGTGACTGGTATATCGAACTGGTAAAAACGCGACTCTGGGGTGAAACGCCTTCGCGTGAAGTTGCCAGACAAACCTTAGCTTACATACTCGATGGAACCCTGAAGCTACTCCATCCCTTTATGCCCCATATTACCGAAGAAATCTGGCAAACCCTCAGCCAGAGCAACGGTCAATTTATTGCCTTACAAGCCTATCCTAACGTTGATAACAGCCTCATTAACCCTGACCTAGAAAACGCCTTCAGCCTCCTGTTTGAAACCATCCGCACCCTAAGAAATATGCGGGCTGAGGCGGATATCAAACCAGGGGTTAAGGTTTCAGTGATATTACAGAGTGAAAGTGAGCAAGAACGGACTATCCTAGAATCAGGCCGAAAATATATCCAAGATTTAGGTAAAGTGGAAAATTTAACCATTACCTCTCAATTAGAACCACAGACGGAACAAGTTATTGCTGGAGTCGTCGGAACCATACAGGCCCTAATTCCTCTTTCTGGTGTCGTAGACATTGCCAGTCTTCGCGCTAAATTAGAGAAAAATTTAGGTAAAATTGAGGCTGAGATTAAATCCCTCTCCGGTCGACTGAACAACCCTGGTTTTGTCAATAAAGCCCCTGAGACAGTTGTTCAAGGGGCAAGAGATGCCTTAGCAGAAGCCAAAAAACAAGCCGAAATTTTACGCGAACGTCTTAAGCGTCTGCAATAATAGAGACTGCCACCCCGTCAACCCCATAACCCAGTATGTTGCACCTAGCCCAAATGAAAAAAAATCCCAGTTCAGGGGAGATGGAACTTTTGTTGCTGGCACGCCAAACCTCAGACGATCTTTGGGAAATTATGTCTAGTGAAGTCATACCCTTAAAACTGCCTGTTCCTTTTGGGAATGGGGCCTTGGTGTTAGTTAAACTAGACGGTGAGCAAAAAATAATCGAAATAGAAGAAGCAAAAGACTGGGTTATGGGGTTAATTGAAACCTATTTGACCAATGGCCTTATTACCCCTGAGTGGGTTGAAAAAGAACAAGAAAAAGTAGAGCAATGGCGACAAGAAATTACCGTAAAAAGTCTTGATTTAACCCGTCGTCAATTAGAACTAGAAACCCAAAAAGAACAACTACAGGAGTTAGAAACTCAGTTGAAACAAAAAAAAGAAGATTTGTAGTAAATAGTGATTAAAAGATATGAGGATTTATGGAAATAGATTATTAAAGACATTACCAGGGGATTTGACTCGTCCCACTTCAGCCAAAGTTAGGGAAGCATTATTTAATATTTGGCACAGCAAAATAGCAGAGTGTCGTTGGTTAGATTTATGTGCAGGAAATGGTTCAATGGGAGCCGAAGCATTATGTCGTGGTGCTTCTTTTGTTATCGGTATCGAAAAATATGGAAAAGCTTGTAGAATTATTGCTGAAAATTGGGGAAAAATCGGCAATAATGAGCAAAATTTTCAAGTAATGAAAGGAGATGTTGTCAAAGTATTAAAAACTTTAGCCGGCAAAAAATTTGACCTAATTTATTTTGATCCCCCTTATCAAAGTCAGTTATATCAATCTGTCTTAGAGATGATTATAACTTATGAAATTTTAGAACAACAGGGAGAAATAGCAGTGGAACATAACCCGAAGTTTTGGCAAGGAAAAGAAATACAAGGATTAACAATGGTTCGAGAGAAACACTATGGCAATACCAATTTAACCTTTTATAAATAGTTCGACATGAAAACGTCATCTCACCGTCATAGGGTTGCCATATCTGCCCACTATATTAAAAAGTGTCAGTCCAAAGCCGTTTTCCCATCATTTACTCCTCATCAGGACTGACTTTTCTCTCTTCTCTCTATTGTTGACAATATAAATAAAACAAGCCATGAAAAACCATAGTTTCACTCAATCTTATCCATCAGCTAAAATGAAAGACTCTCATAGTTCTATCTTCCAAAAACCCCTAACCTATGTTTCCCTAATTGTCTTAGGAATGGGAGTGGGTGTGGCAGGAACCATCGCCTATAGTTATCCCTATTTTTTTAGTGAAAAAACGGAGACGCTCGCCCCGTCAACAAGCACTGAAATTCCCAAAGAATGGGCTTCTTTACCTCCCTTGAGTTCCGAAAACTTTGTCACAGATGTGGTTAAAAAAGTTGGTCCTGCAGTCGTTAGAATTGATGCCTCTCGCACGGTAAAAAGTGAAGTTCCTCCCATGTTTGAAGATCCCTTTTTCCGTCGCTTCTTTGGATCACAAATTCCTAATATTCCCGACCAAGAAATTCAACGAGGAACTGGATCAGGATTTATTTTAAGCCAAGATGGAAAAATTATCACCAATGCTCATGTTGTTGAAGGAACGCAAGAAGTTACTGTTACCTTAAAAGATGGTCGAACTTTTACGGGGAAAGTGTTAGGAACTGACTCCATTACTGATGTTGCAGTCATTGATATTGAAGCGGATAATTTACCCACGATTAAAGTAGGGAACTCTGACAATCTTAATGTAGGTGAATGGGCGATCGCTATTGGTAATCCTTTGGGTTTAGACAATACAGTCACTACAGGAATTATCAGTGCTACAGGACGACGGAGTTCTCAAGTTGGCATTGGGGATAAACGAGTTAACTTTATCCAAACTGATGCCGCAATTAATCCAGGAAACTCTGGCGGACCTCTTCTCAATGCAAGGGGAGAAGTTATTGGTGTTAATACAGCAATAATCCGAAATGCTCAAGGAATTGGTTTCTCAATTCCCATTAATAAAGCTCAAGGAATTGCCGAACAATTAATCGCCAAGGGGCAAGTTGATCATCCCTACTTAGGCATTCAGATGATAGAAGTTACCCCAGAAATTCAACAAAAATTACAGGAAATGGAAGACTTAACGGTTAACGTAGACTCAGGAATTTTGATTGTTAAAGTTGTACCTAACTCCCCTGCTGCTGCCTCCGGCTTAAAGGCAGGAGATATTATCCAATCGATTCAACAAACACCTGTAACAACGCCAACCGAAGTTCAAACAGCAGTGGAAAAAGTCAATGTAGGTGCTGTCTTACCCCTAGAAGTTGAACGGAATGGTACACTGTTGACTCTCAATGTAAAAGTTGGGGTTTTACCAAATTAAAGCAACGGATTAAATGGTACTCGATGGATTTTAATCCATCTTGATTTGCCTAAATATAAAACAAATGGAGATAATTCGCGCATTCCCACATTCTGATTAACTATCTTTGGCCGCTTTGTGCATCTTTTCTTTAGGAAAACGACGACGACGACTATACCAAGTGCCTCCTCCAACGAGAATACCAGTTAATGCGAAAGCAAATAGTAGAGGCATTACATCTCCTTGAGAAAGGGATTGAAATCCTGCCCCCATCATTACAAACGGTAAAATACCGGGTAATGTCCCTACTGTTGTGCC
The DNA here is from genome assembly GCA_030064935.1 of Crocosphaera sp. Lineage (GTDB taxonomy): Bacteria > Cyanobacteriota > Cyanobacteriia > Cyanobacteriales > Microcystaceae > Crocosphaera. Next base: position 30,028 of record JASJEA010000014.1, read on the forward strand.
AAGAAAGTAATCTCGAAAGCGAATAGAAGTCAGTCCGGCGGCGAAGTTGACAATGCCATAGGGAATAATGGGCATTAAACGAATAGCAATCATATAAAATAGACCACCATGATACATTTCTCCGTCGATCGCTTCCCATTTTCCTGCTAGTTTACGACTCATATACTCTCTACCAATGGTACGAGTAAACATAAAAGCAATAACCGCCGCTAACAAAGCAGCAAGGGTTGTCCAAAGGGTTCCCCACCAAATGCCAAATAAGACACCACCGCTTAGGTTAAGAGGAGTAGAAGGCAATATGAATAGGGTAGCAATAGTATAGAGAACCATGTAGAGAATGGGAGCCCAAATGCCCATCTCTCCTAACCAAACTTGTAATTTTTCAGGATCTAGTTCCCGCAGAAGGATAATACCAATAATGGTCACGGCAACGCAAAAAACGAGTAAGAGGATGATTCCTGATTTTTGTTTGAACACTGGTGTGAGTTTCCTAGCGACATTTTTAAGTTCCTAGGGTATCATAAAGATGTTTAAAATGGTTTCATTAAGTCTTCAATGAGGATTTTAGTACCAATAAAGATTAAGATCAGACCACCTAATACTTCAATTTTTTTATTAAAAATACTTCCAAATTTGTGACCAATAAAAACACCCACAAAAGAGAGAAAAAAAGTGATTAACCCGATCAGAGTACAAGGAAATAAAATAGACGTTTTTAATAAAGACAGTCCTAATCCTGCTGCTAAAGCATCAATGCTGGTAGCCAGGGAAAGTGCCAATAACGTGTAAGTTTCTAAGGGATTAAATTTCTCATCTTCCTCGACATTATTATAGGCTTCATAAATCATTTTGCTACCAATTGCCAATAAGAGAAGAAAGGCAAGCCAATGATCTATATTGGCCATAAATCCTCGGAATGATAAGCCCGTTAGCCAACCAATCAAAGGCATGACTGCTTGAAAGATACCAAAGAATAAGGCAATTTTCAAGGCTTTATTAAACTTAATCCGTTGAATTACAAATCCACTGCTTAAGGATACTGCAAACGCATCAGCCGCTAAACCCAATCCTAAAAAAGTTGTATTAATTAATTGCATTATTTAATAATCAATGGTTTAATCCCTTATAGTTTAACCGATTAAGTAATTTTTATTTTTCATATTTACATCATATTTTTATCATATATTATTCATAAAGAAAATTATTAAATATTGTCGATCAATAAAAGTCAAAACTGATTATTTATCACTTTTTAATTCTGATTTGCGACTTGAGAGCATACCCAAGACAAAGTTTATTTTAGGGGTTGTAAATTATAGATTTGCGCATTCTAAATTTGCGCATTCTGATGGACTTTACAGTTATGATTTCTGATTTTTCAACATTGGGCTTCACTGAGTAACCCCTTCTAGGATAGGATAAAGAAAATCTAGAATTACCTAATTGTATTAACAACTTATGTTTTTCAAATCCGCCTTATCTCGTCTGTTGGCTTTAGTTTTGGTTGCTGTCGTCGCTTTGACAGGGTGCGGCAAAGATAGCACCGGCCTTTCTGGAAATTATAGCCAAGATACCCTAAAAGTCATTGAAACCTTGAGTACCGCCATTGATTTACCGGCTGATGCTGATAACAAAAAAGAGGTTCAGTCTTTAGCGAAAGACCAAATTAACGACTATATTTCCCGTTATCGACGCAATGATAAATCAGGGGGACTTCGTTCCTTTACTACCATGCAAACAGCTTTAAATTCCCTGGCTGGATATTATACTTCCTATGGTAGTCGTCCTCTACCTGAAAAATTGAAAAAACGCTTAAAACAAGAATTTAAGCAAGCTGAAATTGCCATCAAGCGAGGCATTTAAAAATTATTTTGTCTATAATGTTCTAAGGTTTGACCACTCAAACCTTTTTTTATTCATTTCTCAAGAAAAACCATGTTTTATAAACTTACTCTCTCCTCTATAACAACTCTTATTTTAAGTAGTAGTATTACCCCTGTTATTGCCTCTCCTAATACCCCTTTTATTTTGTCACAACGGTCTAATAATGAACAACTGGATGAATTATTACGTCGAGGTAGAGACTATGTAGATAAAGGGGACTATCAAAGAGCGATCGCAACCTATCAAAGAGCAGCAACTTTAGATAATGATAATGCTAAAATTTTCTCAGGAATTGCCTATTTACACGGTGAACAGGGAAATTATCATGCAGCAGTTAAATATTATCAAAAAGCTCTTTCGCTTGATTCAAGTAATGCCAATTTTTATTATGCTCTAGGGGATAGTTTAGCTAATATTGGGGATAATAATAATGCAGCATCAGCCTATTATTATGCCATTCAACTTAACCCAAAATATATTAAAAGTTATATTGGTTTGGGGGTTGTTTTATTAAGAGAAGAAGATTACGATGGAGCAGCAGAAGCTTATAAGAGAGTAATTGCCCTTGAGCCCAATAATCCTGAAGCTTTTTCTATTATGGGATCTTCTTTACTACAGCAAAAACGACTGGAGCAAGCGGTTCAATATTTGGGAAATGCCGTCAAACGCTTTCCTCGTGATACCGAGTTGAGGTTACTTTTAGCCACTGCTTTTTTACAACAAGGACAACTAGACTTAGGCAAACAACAGTTAACTTATGCAGAAAGAATTGATCCCAGAAACATAAAAGTTCAATTAAAAATTGCTCGCATTTTTGAAATTCAAAATAATTTAGATGAAGCTTTAAAAATTTATCGAAGGATCTCTTATCTCAATAGAAAATCTTCGGCAGCTTATGCAGGTGTGGGACGAATTCAATTGGCTCAAAAAGATTATTTAGGAGCGATTATAACCTATAAAGATTTAATAGAAATTATACCCCAGAATCCTGAACCTTATTATTATTTAGGAATGGCTTTTAAAGAAAGAAATCGAGAAAGAGAGGCCAAAAAAGCTTTGCAAATAGCAAAAAAACTTTACCAAGAATCTGATAATCAACAAGGAATAAAGAAAGTTGATGAATTATTGAAACAACTTTAAAGTTATAATAAAGGAAAGTTCTCAGGAGAGATGATTAATCAACTCTCTCCAAAAAAATCAACAACCTTTATAAAGGAGTTATTGTAATGGCTAGAACCCTCTCAACAATGTTACCCTTGGGAACAAAAGCCCCCGATTTTTCTTTAGAAGATGTGAGGTCAGGAAACAAAATTTCTTTGGATACTTTTGCGGAAAACAAAGGATTATTGGTCATGTTTATTTGTGTTCATTGTCCTTTTGTAAAACATCTTCAAAATGCTCTAGCAGAGATAGGGAAAGAGTATGTTGAGCAAGGGTTAGGAATAGTTGCTATTAGTGCCAATGACATCATCAATTATCCAGATGATTCCCCAGAAAAAATGAAAATAATGGCAGAAACATTGGGGTTTAATTTTCCTTTTTGTTACGATGAAACCCAAGAAGTTGCTAAAGCTTATACGGCTGCTTGTACCCCTGATTTTTTCTTATTTGATCAAGACAATATTTTAGTTTATCGTGGTCAATTTGACGATAGTCGCCCTGGGAATGATATTCCCGTAACGGGAAAAGACCTAAAAGCAGCCATAGAAGGAGTATTAAGGGATAGAACCGTTGATGCTCAGCAAAAGCCCAGTATTGGCTGTAATATTAAGTGGAAAGCTGGCAATGAACCCCCCTATTTTGGCTAATCAAACCTTTTTCTAATCATCCGAGGGAGAATGATTGAGTGGGTAGCGTTATTGAACTGGATTTGTTGGATTTAGGATGGTCTTTAGGCATCATTGCCATTGCCGTTGCTTTATCTAATTGGCAAAACTTAGGCTTAGAAAGTCAACTATTAGTAGCAACAGGGCGATCGCTGCTACAACTGTTAGTATTAGGCTATGTCATTGCTGCTATTTTTGAGTTGAATCATCCTATCTTTGTTTTGGGAATTTTAGGCGTGATGTTAACCATTGCGGCTAAAGTAACCAGTAATCGCATTCCCCACCAACATAAGGGGTTTTTTCCTTTGATTTGGGGTTCTTTGTTAGTCAGTAGTGGTTTAACCCTCTCTTATGCCCTCAGTTTAATTATTCAGCCCGATACTTGGTATTCTCCCCAGTATTTAATTCCCTTGACAGGCATGATCCTAGGAAATGCTATGAATAGTGCTTCTTTATCAGGGGAACGTCTGATTAAAGATATTAGCCATAATCAACGGGAAGTTGAAACCCATCTTTGTTTAGGTGCTACACCCCAACAGGCTATCGCCCACTACCGTAAAGAGGCCATTCGTATTAGTTTAATTCCCACCTTAAACCAAATGATGGTGGTTGGTTTAGTTAGTTTACCTGGAATGTTTACGGGACAAGTATTAGGGGGAAGTGAGCCCTTAAACGCTGTTTCTTATCAGATTTTGATTCTATTTATGATTATGTTAACCAATATTTTGACAGCCACTTTAATTACAGAAGGTATTTATCGTCAATGTTTTAACGAACAATCACAATTAACTGTTAAATAATTAATGATTGAATATGAAAAGATTATCTCTCAAGGATATCCCCAGATGAGAAGTCCCACCCTATTTGGTTAAGGGTGAGATGCTTTAGTTTTAACTGTATAATCTGTCTTCAAAAAAGTCTTCACAACATACCTGAGTCACCCCTTGAAGCCCTAATTCTTCTAAATAATTCATCCAAGCTTCGGGGGTATCGTCAATGGGCAAAATCCCTAAAACACGTGCTACATCAGCAACCCAAGGAACCGTTGAAATGCAATAACCCTTCCAGTGTACTTCCAAAGATAACCAATCAGGAACCCGACACTCATCAAACTGGGTAGACGCTCGATAATCTGCTTGAAAACAGTAAATCTTACCTGTTTTGCTCATAGTTTAAGAAAAATACAATAAACTGTCAATTGAGGAGAGACTTAAATTATCCATCACTCGTTTACTAATCATGGGATAACACATTTACCACTCAAAAATCAGCCCTTGTGTCATCAAAAAAACACAAAGTTAGGAAAACTTGAGTCATCTGAGTTAAACCAAGAATAATATAAAAGAAAAAAAGAAGGCACAAGGAGCACTTTTAGCTTTTTTTTTGTTTCTGAGGTTTAGAGATTAATTCTAAATTCTTCTTGAGGTAGTTCATGTTAGTTAAAATCAGACAATGGCTAAGAGAGAAAATTCCCAGAGTTCCTCCTGATATGCGGGAAAAATTGCGCCAAGAACTTCTTCAAGAGGCTGAACTAGATACGGATTTTTTAGTTTTAACAGTTAGTTCTTGCTTGATTGCCAGTTTAGGACTGCTGATGAATAGTGCGGCTGTAATCATTGGGGCAATGTTAATTGCGCCTTTAATGTTGCCTTTGCGGGGTTTAGCATTGGGGGTATTAGATACTGATCGCATCTTAGTCAAAGCAAGTTTGGGAACCTTAGTTATAGGAACAATGATGGCTGTACTGATGTCCGGCATCGTAGGCAATATTTTTGGGCTAACAGAAGCTTCCTTTGGGTCAGAAATTTTTGCTAGAACTGAACCAAATCTTGCTGATCTAGCCGTAGCGGTGGTGGCAGGGGGAATCAGTGGGTTTGCCAAAATTCGCCGTAAACTCAGTGATGCTTTGGCAGGAACAGCTATTTCTGTGGCGTTGATGCCCCCTTTATGTGTGGTTGGTATTTCTTTGGCTCAACAGTCATTTGGGTTAGCTAGTGGTGCGTTTTTGTTGTATTTAACGAATCTTTTAGGTATTACTTTGTCTTGTATTATTATTTTTATTTTAGGGGGTTATTATGTTAGTTACAATCAAACCAGTCAAGCTTTGAGTGGATTTGTTGTCATGACGGGAATTTTAGTCTTTCCTTTGTTTATCAGTTTTGGTAATCTACTGCAACAAGAAAGACTTCAAGGACAAATTAAAAATCTTCTCCAAAATAAAACAGTTACGGTAGGACAACAGAGTGAATTAGTTGACTTAAGCGTTCAATGGCCAAGTTTTCCCTGGAGTAAGGACTATCCAATTATCTTGGTGACGGTCCAGGAAAATGAGAAAAATCCTATTACCCCGACTCAGGTTCGTTTAGTGGAACAATTAATTGAAAAAGATTTGGGCCAAAAGTTTAAACTGGTGTTGCGTGTGAGTCAGGTGCGAGAAGTGGTGGCTGATTATGAACTTCCTTTATCCACACCGTTATTGTTAGGTCCAGTTTCTCCCTCTCCCATTTCGCCATTCTCTGAGTGAAAGCAGTTTTTGCTTATGAACTGACATATGTTCTGTTTCGGCTTGCTTAATTGTTCTTAATATTGAACTATGATAAATATTAAAAAAATCAGTAATAATACTGGTAAAAAAAGTCATAGAAAATAAAGTTTTCAAATTCGTAGTAAGAGAGCAAATTTATCTCAAGTATAGACAAAACATAAATTCGTTAGTAATACGGTCTTAAAAGTACAATAAAATTTTATACTTTAACCAATAATACTGTTTTCAAATGTTAATACTTTATGTTAATTATTAGTTTTTGGAAAATTTTTAATAATCTCTATACTACTTAACATGATGTTTGTAAAAATTCAGTATATATTATGATGAGAAAATACGTATAAAATTATGGTTTAGCTGACTTAATCAGACTATTGTAATTAAGTAAAACCCCTTGTTAATAGTCATCTTCAAACCTAAAGTTTATGTTCAAATCTTAAGAAATGATCCGCAATTATACTGACAAATAGAAGTTATGAAAATATGTAAATTTAATGGAAAACAAGGTTTTCAAATTCGCAATAAGATACTTATTTTATATAAATTTTAGAGAGGAAAAACATAAATTCGTTGGAAATACGGTCTTAAAAATACAATAAAAA
>JASJEA010000015.1 GCA_030064935.1 Crocosphaera sp.
AATAAAATCTTTACCCCCCCCAGGAAAAGCCCCCTATGGTTACCGTAAAGGTAAAGAGAATTATATTATTGATCGTAGTACCGCACCTATTGTGAAAGACTTTTTTGAACAATTTTTATTATTTGGATCATTAAGGGGTGCAGTTAACTACTTAGGCAAAAGATATGGCAAAAAAATATCCGTTTCTACGGCAAGTCGTTGGTTAAAAAGTTCCGTTTATCGGGGAGATACAAAATATAAAAATAATCAGATCATTTCTAACACTCATGTCCCCATTATTTCACGGGAAGAAGCCGCCCAAATTGATCGTTTGTTAGGAAGAAACAGAAAATTATCCTCAAAAACAGCCAGTGCAAAACATTCCTTAGTTGGTTTGGTGAGTTGTCAAAAATGCCATCAAACCATGAGGATTAACCATGTAACCCAAAGAAACAAAAAAAGAGAATATATCTATATTCGTCCTCAAAACTGCCCCTTACAGCCCCAATGTAAAGCAATTTCTTATCAAGAAGTTTTAGATAAAACTATTCAATATATTTGTGACAATTTTCCTAATAAAGTTAAGAGTTTTGATCCGAAAAAAATAGAAGCCTATAAAAACAATATTCAAATACAAATTAAAGAAAAATAGGATATTATTAAGCAATTATCCCCCTTAGTTGAATCCCAAATATTAGATGAAACAACTGCACAAATTAGACGCTATAATTTAAACATAGAAATCAGCGAATTACGAAGCAAAATCGAACAACTACCTCCAGAAAATCTAAAAAACATTGCCGAAGCCGTTTCCTTACCCAGATTTTGGCATGACTTATCCGAAGCAGAAAGACGGTTTTACTTTCGAGAATTTATACATCAAATTTATCTCGACGCTATCTCTAAAGATAAATGGAACTTAGAGATTACTTTTATTTTTTAATCAAATGGAAAAATTTAAAATGATATTTATCAATCAGTAATGATATGGGGGAAGTTACAACACATTAGGACATAATACTATTATGTCCCTAAAAATATAGTTTAATAGGTGTTATGGCTCAAAATTCCTCCCCTAATCATACTTATTTAGCCTTCGATTTAGGTTCATCTAATAGTCGGGCCGTAGTGGGTTGGCTTTCAGGCGATCAGATACAGCTTGAAGTCGTACATCGGTTTATTACTCCCATCATTGACCAAAGTCGACCAACAAATGGAGGAGAAAGTCGAGCAACAAATGAAGAAGAAAGTGGACAACTATATTGGGATTTAGGAAAATTGTGGCAAGAACTACAAACAGGATTCTGTCGCACCCTTGAGTTTAATCCTAATCTTTGTAGCCTTTCAGTCGATTCATGGGGATTCGATTATGTTCCTTTGAATATTAGTGGCCAACGACTTCGTAATGCTTACTGCTACCGAAGTCCGAGAACAGAGGGCTTGGAAGGCCAGATATTCGAGACAATCAATGAATCTTTACTTTATGAAGTGACTGGCACCCAGTTTTTGCCATTTAACACCTTGTGTCAAGTTATCGCTGATAGGGAACAAACAAACAATCGTCTCATGATTGCCGATTATTTTAACTATCGTTTTGCTGGACGTGCTGTATCTGAAGTTTCCCTGGCGAGTACCACTGGGTTACTCAATGTTTACAATCGTACTTGGTCTACAGAAGTGATGAATCAGTTAGGAATCCCCACAGATAGTTGGCCTGAAATTGTCCCGGATGGAACAATTATTGGTTCGGTGAACAATCATCCATCCGTTAGTGTCATTGCTAGTTGTTCCCATGATACCGCCTGTGCTGTCGCTGCCGTCCCTGTTGCTGAAAATAGTCCACCTTGGGCTTATTTAAGCTGTGGTAGTTGGTCATTACTGGGGATAGAACTTAACTCCCCCATTACCACTGAAACTGCCCGACAATATAACTTTACTAATGAAGTGGGTGTAGACGGGACTGTTCGATTTTTAACCAACTTAACTGGTTTATGGATTCTTCAACAATGTGAACTAGAATGGCCAGACTTAGGGGTAGGGGAGGATTTTGACTATGATACTTTACTCGAAGAAGCATCGGCCGCACCTCCCAATCCTGAAATTGTAATTGATTTCAACCAGCCGATTTTTCAGAGTCCAGGCAATATGATCCAAAAAATCCAGGATTATTGTCGTCAACATGGGATGCCTGTACCAGAAGAGCGGGGAGAAATAGTGCGAGCTATTTTATTTAGTTTAGCGTCGAGCTACAACATAGCCCTGCGTAATTTAGAAGAAATCATTGGCGAAGAAATTCAAATCTTACATATAGTAGGAGGGGGCGTGCGCAATCATTTACTATGTCAATTTGTAGCGGATGTTTGTCAGCGTACAGTTATCGCAGGTCCAACGGAAGCAACAACAATGGGAAATCTACTCATTCAAGCTCGAACAATGGGACATCTCCCGACGAACATTTCAATCCGTGATGTTGTTAGAAATAGCACTGACCTCGATATTTATCATCCTTCTTAGTAACATCAATTACCGTAATTTTGCTCAATTATCTTAAAAATGGATAGAGTAGGCTTGTTTTCTTGTCCGAGCTTCCCATCCTATGAGTGAAATTTTTACAAAAAAAGTTTGGTTTTCTAACGTCAAAAATGATTTATTAGCAGGGGCCGTTGTTGCCCTAGCTCTTATTCCAGAAGCGATCGCCTTTTCTATTATTGCCGGCGTTGACCCCAAAGTGGGCTTATACGCCTCCTTTTGTATTGCCATTATCACCGCCATTATTGGGGGCCGCCCCGGCATGATTTCCGCCGCCACAGGGGCAATGGCCTTATTGATGACAACCTTAGTCAAAGATAACCCCGACAACGGCTTACAATATCTCTTCGCTACCACCATTCTCACAGGAATTTTACAACTTGTTTGGGGCTCGATCAAACTGGGAAACCAGATGCGCTTTGTTCCTAGGGCCGTAATGATTGGCTTTGTCAACGCCTTAGCGATCCTGATTTTCCAAGCACAACTCCCCCAATTCCAAGATGCCCCGTTCTTAGTTTATCTCATGGTTGCAGTGGGATTAGGCATTATTTACGGCTTACCTCGACTTACCACCCTCATCCCCTCCCCCTTGGTTGCCATTATCATCATCACAGCCGCTTCTTGGATAGGAGGGTTAGAAGTACGTACCGTTGGGGATGAAGGAGCATTACCCACCAGTTTACCCATCTTTTCTCTTCCCCAAGTTCCCTTCAATTCTCAAACCTTAGAAATCATTCTACCCTATGCCCTCGCCCTTTCCTTAGTGGGCTTACTCGAATCCTTTTTAACCGCCAACGTCATCGATGACTTAACCGATACCTCCAGCAACAAAAACCAAGAAGCCCTAGCTCAAGGAACCGCCAACATTATCACTGGCTTCTTTGGCGGCATGGCTGGATGTGCCATGATTGGTCAATCAGTGATTAATATTCGTTCTGGAGGGCGGGCCAGACTTTCCACCCTCAGTGCCGGTATTTTCTTGTTTATTTTTATTCTTGTCTTTGGCAAATGGGTAGAACAGATACCGATGGCTGCGTTAGTAGCTGTAATGATTATGGTTTCCATTAGTACCTTTAGTTGGGGTTCGTTGACGAATATTCGCAAAGTCCCCAAAAACGAAACAGCCGTGATGATTACCACAGTGCTAATCACCGTTGTAACCCATAATTTGGCCATTGGGGTATTAATTGGTGTTGCCATGAGTGCCCTCTTCTTTAGTCGGAAAATCGCTAATTTAATTCACGTTGATTCTTACTTGAAAGAAGAAGACAAAGAACGAATTTATGGCATTAATGGACAAGTATTTTTTGTCTCTGTCGACAGCTTTTTAAGTGCCTTTGATTTTCGTGAAAAATTAGAACGAGTGACCGTTGATTTAACTCATGCTCATCTCTGGGATCACTCGGCTGTAGATGCAGTGGATAAAGTAGTCTTAAGGTTTCGTAAACGAGGGGTAGAAGTGAAATTAATCGGATTAAACGAAGCCAGTGCCACCCTGTTAGAAAAACTAGCCACCCATGATGATCCCGATGCTTTGAAGAACATGGGAGGCCATTAAGAATCAAGAAATATAAAAATTTGCGCATTCTACATTCTAAGCACTGTACTTCCACTGCTCAGTTTTTTGTTTCACCTTTTCTAATTGATAAGAGAGTAATTCCCTAATATCTCCGTAATTTTCTAATTCAGTTAAATGGGCTTTTCCTTGTAATAATTGACCATTTTGTTTGAGATTTTCTAATCTTTGAGTCGTTTTGCTAATAATGCGATTCGCTAAAACAACTTTTTCTGAGAGTGGGGTTTCCTTTCCAGAAACCACCAGAGGACTATCTAATAAATGAATGACTTGTTTAATCTCTTTTAAACACAAAGCCAACTGCTCTTGGTACTCATTAAGAATGGCCTCAAGAGTTCCATTGTCTTCCCATGATATATTGTTCATAAAATGTAATTATCAATTCCTACAAAATAATTGGCTTTGATAATAACATCACTTTTTGGTAAGTACACAAGCTTTTAGATATTTTTAAGAATTTATTAGGAAAAAATAGAAAAAACCTAAATCATGCTGTACTTAATTGGCTCGACAGAGGATAAAGTTTCGATCCAAACAGTAGCTCCAAAACACTTAGGCACATCAGGACGATAAACAAGACGACACGGGCCATTAATCTTGATTTCGTGGGCATATATGTTCTCTTTATAGTTTTTTGTAGAAAGAACAGGGTCAAGCTTAGCTATATCTGCTTTATTTTTCACTAATTGAGGATTTTCTTGCATTAAATCATGATTTTTGTGAATCATATTGCGATTAACATGAATAATGTTCTTAGCTGGAACTTGCTTCTTTGTCCATTGTGGTTTACGGCCTCGTTGACGTTTAGCAATCACAGGAACACCATTGTATAACGGGATGAGCCACATTTTTCCTGCTTTATAAGCCCCTTCAACCCTTCCCTCTTGAAGTAGTACACGGAGTCTAGAAGCAGAAATTCCCAGGCGTTTTGCAGCTTCAGTGGTGCCAACAAACATTAGTCTTATTTCCCTTTTTGTATTATTGCGATAGTACCATAATACATTAATCATAGGATAGAGGCTATGTGAGATGTTACTTTTAGTCAACCTCTAGGCAGTCATCTCCAGAGTTTCCCCCATGTTATTTTTCGACGAATTCAGGGAATCCTATAACTGTAACACTGTGATAAGTCACTTTATCGAAGATGCAATGATGACAGCCTCCTATCCATCTCAAAACCCCATTTCCATACCAGAATTTACAGCCTCAAGGCAAGCCGGATTTTTTGATACCCTCAAACAGCCCAGATTTAGCGGCCAATTGATTCTCAGTAATCCTAAAGGCGAACAATGGTTTTTTTATCTGTACTTAGGGCGTATTATGTATGCGACAGGGGGTTCCCATCCCGTAAGACGCTGGCGACGACACATTGCCCGTTATTTACCCGAAATTGCCTCCCAACTGTCCTCCCTACAACTGGATCTAGCCAGCTTAGGGAATCAAGACTTCCGTTTATGTTGGGAATATCAACTCCTGTGCTTATGGGTAGAACAACAGAAAATCAGTCGAGAACAAGCTGCGAGAATGATTCGTTCCATAATTGTCGAAGCTCTCTTCGACATTACCCAAACTATGGAAGTCACCTGTGAACTTCGGCAAGATAACTTACTGTCCACACGCTTAGTGTTAATCGATGCCGATCAATTAATCAACGAAGCACAGAAACAATGGCACGCTTGGCAAGGAGCAAAAGTCGCCGATCGCTCCCCCAACTCAGCCCCCATTATTCGACAGGCCGACGAATTACAACAGCGTACCTCTCCCCAAGTTTATCAAACCCTAAAACAACTTCTAGACGGCAATCAAACCTTACGGGATTTATCCGTCCGCATGAAACGAGATGTGGTAACAGTTACCAGTTCCCTACTCCCTTATGTGCAAATGGGGTTAGTAGAATTAATCACCATCGAAGACCTATCCCCTCCCGTTTCCGTTCCCCCTCCAACCACCTCCGTCACCAGCAGCGAACCCACCTTAGGTCCTTTAGTTGCCTGCGTAGACGATAGTCCCTTGATGTGTCAAACCCTAGAGAAAATTCTCACTGGAGCCAATTATCAATTTTTAGGCATTAACGATCCCCTCAGAGCGATCGCTATTTTATTAGCCCGTAAACCCGCCATTATTTTCTTAGACTTGGTGATGCCCAATGCCAACGGCTACGAAATTTGTGGACAGTTGCGAAAACTTTCTTTTTTTCGCAACACCCCCATTATCATTCTGACCGGTAACGACGGCATAGTGGATCGGGTGCGGGCGAAAATGGTAGGCTCGACAGATTTTATGAGTAAACCGGTGAATCCTGAATTAGTTTTAAGTGCTATTCGCAAACATCTCAAACAAGAAACAATCGCTTAAGCTTAATCCTTCTTTGTCAGAAAAAGTGTTAGTTTCCTGAAAACTCAGGGAATTCTAAAACTATAGCACCCTTAATTTAATCACTGAATTAACTATTAACTGAGGTAAAAATACTTATGGGAACTGCCCTCGTAATCGAAGATTCTTTAACCGAAAGAAAAATCATTACTCAATACTTAGAACTTGCAGGAATGAAAGCCAGCATTGCCTCGAGTGGAGAAGAAGGACTCGAAAAACTGAACCAAGCTATTCCGGACTTGATTGTTTTAGATGTGGTTTTACCCGGACTAAGTGGGTTTGAAATTTGTCGCGTCATTAAAGCAGAAGAAAGGACCCATCAAATTCCCGTCATTATTTGTTCCACCAAAGACACCGACATGGATAAATTTTGGGGCAAACGACAAGGGGCAGATGCTTATATCCCCAAACCCATCGATCAAGATACCTTTCTGAGTACCATCAAACAACTCGTTCCCTAAGCAACATTGTCAGGAGTCCTCCATTGTGGTTGAAAATGAAATTTCCCAAAACAACCTAGTAACAACCCCCCTAGAAACCCAAGAACATCAACAATTAGAACAATTTTTGCGATTCCACTTAGTTCCAGAAACCACCCTATTATTATCCGTGGCCCAACTGACAGAGGTGATCACCATTCCCCTCGGTCAAATTGTGCCCATTCCCCAAATGCCCTCTTGGGTAATGGGGGTTTATAACTGGCGAGGAGAAATTCTCTGGATGATTGATTTGGGAGCATTATTGGGGTTAACGCCTTGGCATCAACAGTCCCAAGTCACCCCCATTTATCGAACCATGGTCTTACATTCAGGGGGCTATAACAAAGGGACAGCTAAAGCCCATCGTCAACATTTAGGGGCTGTGGTCAATGGAGTTGATGATATTGAATGGTGTAACCCCAATGAGATTCAATCCCCCCCTGGATCAGCGATTACACCGAGTTTAGCCCCTTTTCTACGAGGATATTGGTTGCCACCCCAAGGGGAGATGTTGGTGGTACTCGATGGAGAAGCAATTCTGGCTGCCATGCCCAAACCCTAAATATCAAAGATATTAAGACCCTTTGATATAACTTAATTTTCTAAATTGTAAGCCTTTATTCCCTTATACAAAATACCCGTTTATTGAAATTCATTTGAGGTTAATCTAATGACACAGACTTCTCCTAACCAAAATCCCCACCACCATGAAAACAATGGTTTTGTAGCCGAGGATATCTCTCTAGAAGACGCATCATCCCTAGAGAATGCCGAAAGTGAAGCCAAGGCATCTTCTGTATTAGCCCTTGAAACGGAAGTAACCCCACCCCCTGAACCCCAACAAGAAACTCCCAGCAAGAATTCCTCATTGAGACAATGGTGGCAAGATTTAACCCTACGTTCAAAAAGTGTCATTGCTGCAACTATGATCGGAGTTGGTCCAGTGATGGTGGTAGGGGGTTTAACCTATGGGATCTCGGATCAAATTTTGTCCCATCAAACCAAACAAATGCAAATATCCCATGCAGTGGGATTAAGCGATCAAGTCTCTAGCTTTATAGTCGATCGCTATGGGGATATCCAGGGGTTAGGAAATCTGGAAACCTTTACCAAGGCTGAGTTACGCAACAGTCTTTCTCCTGATGCCAAACAAAAACAATTGGATCGCTTCATCGATGTGTATCAGGTCTATGACAGTATCGCAGTCTTTGATTTACAAGGCAACGTCATCGGTCAATCTCAAGGCACTCCTCTAAAAAATCATCAAGATCGGAGCTATTTTCAAACCGTCCTCAATACCAAGGCCTCCACTATCACCCAACCCCTCATTTCCACCACAGAAGGCACCTTTAACATCTATTTCGCCGCACCGGTTTTAGATGATAAGACAGGGGAGATGATTGGGGTGATCCGGGCCAGAATGCCCATTGAACATCTACAAGACGTGGTTAAACAAGGGAGGACCCAAGGAGAAGGGGTTTATTTAGTAGCCCAGAATGACGAAGTGTTTCTCGCTCCAAGTGGCATTAAAGTCACCTCCATGAATACCAGTGGCCAAGTCGATCCCAGAAGCGAAAATTTTGAGCAGCAAGCAGTAACGGCTTCCTCTCTATTCCCTCCCTACCCCAGCTTAGACAATCAACAACAACCTGGGGCAGTGATGACCAGGGATAAATTGGTAACTTTAGCCCCGTTGAGCCGGATGGAAAGGTTGCCTGACCTGGGATGGAATACCATTATCACCTTAGATAAAGCCATCGCCTTTGCCCCACAACGGAAATTATTATCCGCTATTTTTCTAGGAACCCTGCTCACTGCTGGTTTAGCCGGGGCTGTAGCTATTCTGCTCTCCGAACAGATTACTGGTCCGATTCGTCGGGTTAGCTCTGCGGTGAAAAAAATTGGGGAAGGAGACTTAAATGTAGAACTAGAGGGGATTGGGGACGATGAATTCGCCATTTTAAGCCAAAACGTCAACATCATGACCCAAAGACTTCAGAGTTTAATTGAGGAACAAACCCGTTCCACCCAAGAAGCCAATTTATTAGCCGAAATTGCCAGTAGTGTGATAGCCGATCGTCGGGCCTTAGAACGGATTATTAATCAAACCTTAGAAGGCATTAAAACAGTCCTCAAAGTCGAGCGGGTGGTGATGTATCAATTTAATTTTGAAGGGGCGGGTTTTATCTCCCATGAAGTCAAAGATGAGCCTTTTCCCAGTGCTTTAGAACTTGGTATTAAAGACCGTTGTATTCCCTCAACCCTAATCGGAGAATATCGTCAAGGGCGAGTGTTGGCCTATAGTAATGTCCATCAAGCACAACTGCACCCCGAACACTATCAACTGATGGAACAGTTGCACATCGATGCCAATTTAGGAGTGCCGATTATTTGTCAAGGGGATGTATTTGGCTTATTGATCGCTCACCATTGCCAAGGCCCCCATCAATGGCAAGACGAAGAAATTAACTTTATGCAGCGTGTGGCCGAACAATTAACCGTCACCCTAGAAAGAATCAACTTACAGAAACAACAACGCGGAGATGCCAAACGAGCCCAAATGTTGCGCGATATTACCGTCAAAATTGCTGCGGCCTTAAATACGCGAGAAGTAATGCAGATAGCCGTTGAACAAATGCGCCGCGCCCTGAAAACAGACCGGATTCTCATCTATACCTTCGACGAGGAATGGTTAGGCACCATTGTAGCTGAAGACGTAGCCAAGGGGTATCCTAAAGCCTTAAACGCCGAGATTATGGACCCCTGTTTTGCCACCAAATTTGTCGATAAATACCTCAACGGAAGAGTGCAAGCCACCCCAGATATTTATAACGCAGGACTTACCGAATGTCATCTTAACGAACTCGCTCCTTTTCACGTTCGGGCCAATTTGGTGGCCCCCATTATTCGTAAAGGCAAACTCTTAGGACTTTATATCGCCCATGAATGTTCCGGGCCGAGGAACTGGCAACCCTCAGAAATTAGCTTTTTCTCCCAAGTTGGGGCCCAGATAGGCTTTGCCTTAGAAAGAGCCGATCTCCTCGAACAACAACAACGCTCTGAACAACAACAAAGAGACGCCAAAGAACGACTACAAAGACGAGCATTAGAATTATTGATGGAAGTTGATCCCGTTTCTCAAGGGGATTTAACCATTCGCGCCAAAGTAACAGAAGATGAAATTGGAACCATTGCCGATTCCTATAACGCCACCATTGAAAACCTGAGAAAGATTGTTAACCAGGTACAAAATGCCACAGGACAACTCTCGGATACCACCAATAAAAACGATCAAGCCATCCGCTCCCTGTCCCAAGAAGCCTTTGAACAAGCACAGGATATTTCCAGCGCCTTAGATAAACTACAGGCCATGAACGACTCCATTCGGGCCGTTGCCGCCAACGCAGAATTAGCCGAAGCCACCGTGCAACGGGCAACAGAAACCGTAGAAGAGGGAGAAGATGCCATGAACCGTACCGTTGACGGAATTATGGCCATTCGACAAACCGTAGCAGAAACCGCCAAGAAAGTGAAACGGTTAGGGGAATCGTCTCAGAAAATTTCTAAAGTGGTCAACCTGATTAGTAGTTTTGCCGATCAAACCAACTTATTAGCCTTGAATGCTTCCATTGAGGCGGCACACGCCGGGGAAGAAGGAAGAGGCTTTGCCGTGGTTGCCGATGAAGTGCGATCGCTTGCCCGTCAGTCGGCCGCAGCCACAGCAGAAATCGAATCCTTAGTGGCCGACATTCAATCAGAAACCAACGACGTAGTTGCTGCCATGGAAGCAGGAACCCAACAGGTAGTCACGGGAACCAAATTAGTCGATGAAACCCGTAAGAGTCTCAATCAAATCACCGCAGCCAGTTTGCAAATTACCGAATTAGTCGAAGCCATTACCCGCTCAGCCATTGAACAGTCTCAAACCAGTCAAACTGTGACCCAAACCATGGCACAAGTGGCCGCTATTTCTGATAAAACCTCCAGCGAGGCAGCACAAGTGTCGGACTCTTTCCGAGAACTGTTAGAGGTTGCTCAATCCTTACAAGAAAGCGTTAAACAGTTCAAAGTCCAATAAAACCCCTCGTTTTTTAAACGTCTGAAGCCCATAACCCGAGACCAAAACAATGATACACCGATTGAAACGATTAAACCTACCCCTACGCATTATCGCCCTGATAATTTTAGCCCTCACCAGTTGGTTTGTAGTGGTTTCCTGTGGCACCCTTGACGCACAACAAATGGGAGCCAAATTGCCCCCTGATGTGGTTTCTGACTATGTTTATCGCATTATCAAATCAGAACGCACCGTTTACGGTAAATATGTGGTACAACGACTCAAAGATGAAAACGTAGTCAGGGCTTCAGAACATTGGCAACAGGATAAAGCCTTGCCCCTACCAGCACAAATGTTTCGCATGAGTGCAGAGTTAGCCTCAGAAAATAGCCCTTTTAGCTATGGTGCCATTTCTCCCTGGAGTCTCAATAAAAATAATATTCCCAACACCGACTTTGAGAAAAAAGCCATAGAGTCGATCTTAACCACAGGCCTTCCCTATAAGGATTATCAAGTCAAAGACGGGAAAAAATACTATTCGGCCCTTTATCCAGATAAGGCGGTGTCCGCTGCTTGCATCGACTGTCATAATCAACATCCCTTGCATAAACAACGCTATCCCAACAAGATTTTTAAGGTAGGAGATGTGATGGGAGGCATTTTAATTAATTTACCCTTAGATCCCTAGATAGGAAGTCACAAGTTTTGATCGATAATCCTGTTAATTTTTAATCCTTAATTCTTAATCCTCATGCAAACTCCTATTAAACCCACTGCTAACCATTCTAGCGAGTTGGTTACGGTCGCTCCTAACCCGTCATCAGAAACCCTCTCCCCTTCCCCATCTCCGGAAACCATTGCTCCTTCTAACCAATCAACCTCGGCAGTTGCCACCCTGATGCAGTCTTTTTATAACCTGCCCATCAGTCGTAAAACCCAGATGATTACGGCCTTAATTTTCTTGGCCTTAGGGGGATTGGTTGGCTTAGGTTCAACCTCTTTGGTGGGAAGTTTACGCTCTCATTTACTCTATCAAACCAAATCTCAATTAGCCGTTACAGAACTCAATTATAATAGCGATTTAGAAGAAATGGGCTTAGGGTTTGCCTCCCAAGCCGAAAACCCCACCATTATTGAAGCCACTAAAACCCTGATTCAAGGACAACCCTTATCCCCCGAACTCCGTGAGCAAGTTCAATTCATCTTAAGCAATGAACAAAAAATTCGCAATTTAGAATATGCGACTTTGGTGGGTGAAGATTTACGCATTATTGCCAGTGCCAACGGTCAACGGGAGGGAGAAGTGTTTAACCCTAATGGGTTAGTAACTCAGGCCGTGGAGCAAAAAAAACAAATTCGCAGTAGTGAATCGGTCAGTTGGGAAGAATTGCTGCAAGAAAAAGCCCCTTTACCCCCAGGATTAACCAGCCAAGATGCCTTGATTCGCTATACTGTCACCCCTGTTAAATTACCTGGAAGCCAAAAGGTAATGGGAACGTTGATTTCTGGGGATATTGTCGATGGTAATTCAGACATTGTGCAAAAAACCGTTGATGCCTTTCAAGGGGTGGGTTATAGTGCGGTTTATCTTTATCATCAAGAGGATCAAGACTTTACCCTCGCCACAGCTTTTGAAAAGACAGAACTCCGACAGGCCGAATTTAATATCCCTCTTCCTGATACCTCGATTTTAAAAAAAGCGGTAGCCGCTCAAGGAAGGCCAGTGGCTCAACGAGGAAATTTAGGCAATCATTCTTATACCCTAGCCGCTAAGGCGATCCCTAACTACAAGGGAGAAGCGATCGCTGTTTTTGTCTATGGTGATCCAGAACTGGGATTAAATGTAATTCTCAAACAAAGTTTAATGCTGCAACTGGGGTTATCGGTGGCTGTTTTAGGGGTAGTGGTTATGGTAGCGGCCGCTATTGCTTCAGCCATTACCCAACCCATCAAAAAATTACAGCACATAACCCAAAAGTTTGCCAGTGGTAACTATAGTGCTAGAGTCAATCATCTTTCCAATGATGAAGTGGGGGAGTTGGGACAACACTTTAATGAGATGGCCGCTAATATTGCGGCCCATGAACAGGGGTTACGACAAAAAACCCAGATGTTTCGCTTTTTAGCCGAACTCTCTCCCCCTTTAACCCTAGAGCGGTCCACCTTAGATAGTTGGTTTTCTGAGGCATTACAAGGGGCAAGGGAGTTAATTGATCTCGATCGCCTTTTGATTTACCGTCTCGCTGAAGATCATCAAGGGGCAGTCATTTATGAAACCCTCTCCCCTGATTCCTCACCCCTAAAAGAGCAACAGCAGAACTCAGCCATTATTCCTGCGGCCTTATTACAACAATTACAAAGAACCCGTGGAGATGATCCTTGGTCTTTAGAACAAGTATTAGCCATCCTCTCTGAAGATGCTCCATACCGAGAGATTTTAGAGGAGTTTCAAGTTATAGACCAGTTAATTATTCCTATTTTTAATCAAAAGCAACTCTATGGTTTTTTGGTGGCCCATCAATGTCAGAAAAGCCAAGTTTGGCAAGAAACCGAAATTAATTTTCTCCAACAATTGGTTACGCAACTACAAGTAACCCTCGATCGCATTACCATTACGGAGATGGAAGCTCTAGAATCGTCTTTAGCAGCCCATCTCAAAGAAATTACCATCGATATTGCCCAAGAATTCAATGCGGAGAATCTCTTTGATTTAGTGGTTCAAAGCAGTCGTAGAGCGTTAAATACCGATCGGGTTATTGTTTACACTTTTGATGAGAATTGGCAAGGAACCATTATTGCTGAATCGGTGGATACTCGTTATACTCAAGCCCTCGGTAAACAAATCACTGATCCTTGTTTTGCTAAGTCTTTTGTCAAAAAATATCGTCAAGGCCGAGTTAAGGCTATCTCCAATATTCATCAAGCCGATTTAAACAATTGTTACCGACAACAGTTGGAAAGTCTAGACATTCAGGCGAATTTAGTGGTTCCCATTGTAGTAGCAGGGGAGTTATTGGGCTTACTCATTGCCCATCATTGTCAAAATCCCCGCCTTTGGCAACAGCCCGAAATTGACTTCTTAACCCAAGTCGCCCTACAAGTTGGGGTTGCCTTGGAACGGGCTAATTTACTCGATGAGCAAACCCTGGCCTCTGAAAAACAACGGGCGGCCAAAGAAGCTCTGCAACAGAGGGCACTGGAACTCTTGATGGAAGTCGAACCCATCAGTCGTGGTGATCTCACCGCCCACGCCCAAGTCACTGAAGATGAAATTGGCACCATTGCTGATTCTTATAACGCAACAGTGGATAACTTACGTCGTTTGGTGCTCAATGTCGAAGGTGCAGCACAACGATTTTCCCAAACCACCGACAGTAATCAACATTTAATCGAAACCTTAACAGGAGAAGCCCTCAAACAGGTTGAACAAATTACTGTCGTTGGCGATCGCTTATCGGCCATCAGTGACTCGATTCACTTGGTAGAGGAAAATGCGCAACAAACCCTAAGTGCTTTTGAGGAGACTTCGGAGCGGGTGGTAGCAGGAGAAAAGGCCATGACTCAAACCGTAGAAGGGATGATCGCCATTAAAGAGACGGTCTCAGAAACCACCAAAAAAATAGATCATTTAGGGGAGTCTTCTCAAAAGATTTCTAAAGTGGTGGCTTTAATTGGCCGCTTTGCTGCACAAACTCACTTATTAGCACTCAAAGCCTCTATTGAAGCTGCCCGTGCTGGAGAAGGGGGAAGGGGGTTTGCGGTGATCGCCAACGAAGTGCGAACCCTAGCCACCAGTTCAGCAGAAGCTACGGCAGAAATTGAAACCCTGGTCAACAGTATTCAAGCAGAAACCAAAGAAGTTACCCAAACCATGGAAAGGGGAACCCAACAGGTCCTAGAGGGAACGGAATTAGTTGAACAAACCCGCGATAGTCTCACTCAGATTACGGCTGCTTCTCAACACATTAATGAATTAGTGAAGCTCATTGCCGAAGCGGCTCAAGATCAATCTCTCACCTCTAAGTCGATGAATGGAGCAATGAGTCAAGTCTCTTCTATTGCTCAAAATACTGCCATTTCCGCAACCCATCTGGCCGACTCTTTCCAAGAAGCACTTACTGTTGCGCAACAGTTAAAAACGAATGTTGAACAGTTCAAAGTTCATTAAACATTCTCCATTCCCCATTCCCCATTCTCCATTCCCCATTCTCCATCCCCCATTCTCCATCCCCCATTCTCCATTCTCCATTCTCCATTCTCCATCCCCCATTCTCCATTCTCCATTCCCCATTCCCCATTCTCCATTCCCCATTCTCCATCCCCCATTCTCCATTCTCCATTCTCCATCCCCCATTCCTGCCCCCTTGACTCCCCAAAGAACCATGATGAACCCTGAGATCCGCGACCAAGCCTATCAATTCTTTATCGAAGAAGCCCCAGAACTGCTACAGATAATCGAAACTGGCTTATTAAGTCTCAAAGAAGAAAGAGATAAGGCCACGGTTCATGAAATCATGCGGGCTGCCCATTCCCTTAAAGGTGGTGCGGCCAGTGTGGAACTCAATACCATCAAAATTCTTGCCCATCGTCTCGAAGACATTTTTAAGGCACTCTATGATGAAACGGTCATTATTGATAATCAACTAGAAACCTTGTTGTTAGAAGCTTATGACCTACTGCGTAATCCCCTTCAAGAACAGATAGAGATGGGGGAATTTGATGAGGAGGGGGCCCTTGAGGTGGCTATGCCTATTTTTGAAGCTATCGAAGCCTTGTTGGGGGATAGTATGGCCCAAGGAGACCAATATATTCCCTCTTCGGCAGATTTGGGGATTGATATTGTTGCTTCTCTGTTCGAGGTGGATGTTGCTCAGGGTTTAGAGGCCATTGAAGCGGCCATTGCTTCTGGGGATAAGCAACAGACAACAGCAGTTTTAAGCACCCAAGGGGAAGTTTTTGCTGGATTTGCTGAATTATTGGGTTTGCCAGGATTTGGGGAAATTGTGGCTCAAACAATAGAGGGGTTGAAGCAGTGTCCCCATCAAGTCTTAACCATTGCGGAGGTGGCCTTAAAGGACTTGAAACAGAGTCATCATTTGGTTTTGGTAGAAGGCGATCGCTCCTCAGGAGGTCAACCGTCTCCAGAATTATTAAGTTTGGCTTCAGGTCAGTGGACAACAGAAGCCTCTCAATTGGAAGAGGAGGCTTCTACCTCGGTGATGCAAGAAGTATCTCGTCTTTCTTTAGATGATCTTTTCCAAGATGAGGAGGAACAAGAGGCATTATCAGAGCCATCTTCTTTTCAAGCCATCGATCCTTGCAAAATAGTTGATCCTCAAGAGACTATCATTAATTTTAGCGATGTCCCTCCCCTAGATGATATTTTCGGAGCCAGTTTAGAGGAAACCCAAGAACCTGACTTTAGCGGGGTTCCAGCTTTGGATGATGTCTTTGGGGAAGCCTTGTCGGAGGAATCTCTAGAAAATCAGGAGTTTCCTTTTGCCGCTTCTTTAGATGATTTATTTGGCAGTGTTGAAACACCCGAAGAAGAGGCTTTGCCAGTTGAAATTGATGCCACAAAAATCCAAGAGAATCTCGATACATTGGTTGGCTCAGTCGAAGCAATGTTTGAGGAGTTGCCCATTGTTGAGGAAGATGAAAGCTCGATGGTTTCTTCTGAAAAACCATCAAGGAAAACGGTTAAACAGTCTTTCCGTGGTACTTCTTCCAAGAGGCTTACTCGTTCTTCTATAAAGAATAGTAATCACCAAAAGCTTCAAGAAAAAGATACTTTATCAACCAAGAAAAACACTGCACCTCTCTCCGTCAGGGTTGATTTTAATCGACTGGAAAGAATGAATAATTTGGTGGGGGAATTAGTCATTAACCGCAATAGTTTATCTTTACAAAATGACCAATTACAAAACAAAGTCAAAGACTTATTAGCTCGTTTTTCTAACTTCCAAAAAATCACAGGTACTCTCAAACAATTGTCGGATAAAATGGTAGTTGCTCCCGAAAGATATGGGGCAATTCAATTTTCAAAACCGAATTACAACCCAGAAAAAATCAGCGAAAATAGTTTAAATTCTGCTAGTAACTTCGATTCTTTGGAAATGGATTCCTATGGGATGGTTTACTCTATTGTACAGAGTTTATTAGAAGAGATGATGCAATTAGAAGAATCAGTCGATGATATTGTTCTCTTTGCACGTTCCTCTAACCAAACCCTAGAAGAACAACGACAAATGCTCACCAATCTTCGAGATGAATTAATGTGGGCCAGAATGTTACCCTTAGGAGAAGTTTTAAATCGCTTTCCTAGGGTACTCAGAGATTTATCTAATAAGTATCACAAACAGGTCAAATTAAAACTAACGGGAACAGCAGTTTTAGTTGACAAAGCTGCCTTAGAAAAATTATATGATCCCCTACAACATCTCTTAAGAAACGGTTTCGATCATGGCATTGAACCCCCAGAGATTCGTCGCAAGTTAGGAAAACCAGAACAGGGTCAAATTGAAATTCGGGCCTATCACCAAGGGAACCAAACCCTGATTGAAATGCACGATGATGGAGCGGGCTTGAATTTGGAGAAAATTGCTAAAAAAGCGGTTGAAGGGGGGTTAGTGACCCCAGAGCAGGTGGCTGTGATGAGCAAACAGGCCCTAGAGGATCTCATTTTTGAGCCTGGTTTTTCCACTGCGGCTCAGGTGAGTGAAATCTCAGGCCGTGGCGTGGGTTTGGATGTGGTTCGAGAACAAATCAGTGCCCTAAAAGGAACTGTTTCGGTGACTTCTCTTGCTGGCCAAGGCACTACCTTCACCCTAAGCTTACCTTTAACCTTGACCATTGCCAAACTGTTAGTCTGCCTGGTTCAACCGGAAAACTATCATCAAGCTTCAGCCATTGCTATGCCTTCTGATAGTATCGAAGAAATTATTATGCCAGAACCCCAACAGATTAAATTTTCAGGGGAACAAAGGTTCTTAGCTTGGGAAAGAAAAATTATTCCCATCTATCCTGTACAAAATCTTCTCGATTATCGCAGTCCTTTTCCAGAAGGGTTAGGCTCTCAAGCCTTTCATGGCATTGCTACTCCGGATAACTGGGGTTCCCCTTTGCTGATCCTACGACGGGGAGAACAATTATATGCTCTGGAAGTGAGTCGTTTGGTTACAGAACAAGAATTAGTAATCAAACCCTTCGGAAAGGCTATGGCGGCTCCTGCTTATACCTATGGTTGCACCATTTTAGGAGATGGAACGTTAATCCCTGTGGTCAATGGAACAACATTAATTGAAGAATGTCTGGAGTCTTATGAATCTTCCATAAAGGCTGCGGGTATAGTGGTAGAAGCCAGTGAGCATCAGGTTGCGCCTCCCATTGCCATGACCCAAAATCCCACTATTTTAGTGGTTGATGATTCGGCGGCGTTACGCCGTACGTTGGCACTAACTTTACAAAAATCAGGGTATCGAGTCTTACAAGCCAGAGATGGTCGAGAAGCCTTAGAACAACTACAACAGAGTTCAGGAATACAATTGGTGATCTGTGATGTGGAAATGCCAAATATGAACGGATTTGAGTTTTTAGGGCAGCGTCGTCGCGATCCCAATCTGATGAAGATTCCTGTAGCGATGTTAACGTCTCGTAGCAGCGAAAAACACCGTCAGTTAGCAACCCATTTGGGGGCTAGTGCCTACTTCACTAAACCCTACATCGAACAACAGTTCCTCGAAACCATTAAGAATATGATTGTTATTTAACCCTTCTTTATTGCCAATTCTTGATTCTAAATTCTAAATTCTCCCAAAGATCCCATGACTAAGACCAGTTCCTATTACACTATCAATGTTGACCCTTATGGTGGGCAAAAACAAGTCCGTTTTCGCAAACTACTCATTTTCCAAACTGGTAGTCTTAATTTAGCGTTGCCAGTGGAATCTGTCAAAAAAATCACTCACTACACCCCTATGGAAGGGAGTGGAACCGGTGCGGTGGGACTCATATATGTTGATGATCATCAAATTACGGCCATTGATCTTCATAAACGTTTATTTAAAGTCCCTCAACCTTCATTAGAAGGCCGACAGTTCCTCATCCTGGCGAAAAATAGTCTTGAGGAGTTATTGGGAATTTTAGTTTCTCAAACCCCTACTCTGGTTGAATTACCCCTATCTCAGATTCGTACTTTGCCTGACTCTTATCGTCAGGGGGATACCTTAGATATGGCTACCCATGTGACTAGGCTGCAACACAACAATGAATTATTAACGGTTTTTATCTTGGATGTGGATCGCTTGATTACACCGATGGCAATGGGAGATTTTTTTTGAAAAACAATCAGAAAATAGGTTAGGATATCGTTTTTAGACTTAATAATTTCTAGATCTTTACTCATCGAGAAAGATCCCCAAGTACCTGTGTACAAATAACTGAATTAGATGCTTAACAGCATGATACCATTATCTTCGGTAACATTAATTATTGGATAAATAAGTTCTCTTTTTCTTGCTGGCTAAGAAAGGAAGCTTGAAAAGAATTATTAACCAATTTTTTTAGCTCAGCTTTTGTTAAGTTTAATGCTTCAGTAATAGCTATAAAATTTTCATTCAGATAGCCACCAAAATAAGCAGGATCATCAGAATTAATAGTAATACATAACCCTTGATTCAATAAAGTTTTCAGGTTATGTTCTCCTAGGGAATTAAAGACTTTTAACTTGACATTGGATAAAGGGCAAACGGTTAAAGGAATTTGTTTATCTGCCAAGAATTTTACTAAATTAGGGTCATCAATGCAACGCACACCATGATCAATGCGAGAAACTTTTAAAAGATTGATCGCTTGCCAAATATAATCTGATGTCCCTTCTTCTCCTGCATGAGCAACTGTTAAAAAACCCTCTGCTCTTACTTTATCGAATACCTCTTTAAATTTAGAAGGAGGATTGTTTTTTTCTGCTGAATCTAAACCAAAAGCAATAATTTTATCACCATATTTTGTCGCAGTCTTTAATGTTTCAAAGGCTGATTCTATAGTTAAATCTCTCAGAAAACAAAGAATTAAATGACTAGAAATATTTAACCTTTCTCTAGCTACTTTTAAAGCCTCGCTGATTCCGGTGATAATAACTTCAAAAGGAATCCCTCTATTGGTATGGGTTTGAGGATCAAAAAAAATTTCTGTATGACAAATATTTTGTTTTTTTGCCTTCTGTAAATAATGCCAAGTTAAATCATAAAAATCTTCTTCTCTCCAGAGAACATTAGCACCTTGATAATAGATATCTAAAAAGGATTTTAAGTCTTTAAACTCATAGGCTTGTTTTGCTGCTTCTACAGAATCAAAGGGGAGTTTTTTATGGTTACGTTGCGCTAATTTAAACATTAATTCAGGCTCTAAAGCACCTTCGATATGAATGTGTAATTCAGCTTTTGGTAATTGTTCAATTCTTGTTTTCATAGATGATTTAAAGTGTAGGATTTTTTGAGATTTTGAGATTAATAACCGAAAGAACTAAAATGATGAGAAATAAGACAAGTCCAATGGTACAAGCATAGTTAATATCTAAGTCTTGAAATGCCCTTTCATAGACATAATAAACAATAGTTTTAGAGCGATTTAATGGACCTCCTTGAGTCATAATATAAACCTCTTCAAAAACCTTGGTTGCAGAGATAGAAGAAATTACTCCAACTAATAATAAATAAGGGCGCATTAAAGGAATTGTAATATCTAAATGTTTAATCCAACCATCCGAGCCATCAATGGCAGCCGCTTCATATAATTCTGAAGGAATTCCTTGTAAACCTGCCAAATAAATGACCATATAATAACCCAATCCTTTCCAAATAGTTACTAACATAACACTCCAAATTGCCAAATCAGGGCTTGTTAACCAAGGAATACCCTCTTGAAGACCAAATCCTTGTAATATTTGGTTAAATAAACCATTGGCACTATATAAAGCTTTCCAAGCAATTCCTGCAACCACCATAGAAATTACAACAGGAACATAAAAAGCTAATCGAAACCAACTAATTCCTTTTAATTTATTGTTGACCAAAATTGCTAATATTAAAGGGGAAAAAACTAAAATCGGGACAACTCCAATCAGATATAAAATTGTATTACGTAAGGTTATCCAAAAAACCTGATCACTGAGTAATCTTTGAAAATTGTCTAATCCAACCCATTGAGGGGGTTGGGTAATATCATAACTATATTCGGTAAAGCTTAAAGAAAACGCCTGTATTGCAGGAATAAACACCGTAATTGCCAGCAAAAATAGTGCAGGAAATAAAAATAAATAAGGAGCTAAATTTAATGGTTTTCTTCGGGTTTCTTTTAAGGGTATTTTCATCACGCTATCTAGTTATTAGTTGAGAAATTATGGCAGATACTAACACAATACATCCATTTAAACAAATTTTCCTGACGTTTAAAATTGACTAAATGCACAGTTTACGGTAAATAAATTAATAGAAAAGTAATCAATTGATAACATTTAGATTAATGAGTAATTTTTACCAACGCCCTGAAGATTTACCCCCTCAGATGCCTGTAGATGACACCTTACAGCGTCAACTCGATCAAGCAATTACTAACCATTTTTATAATAGTTGCGATCGCCTGACTCAAAAACTCTTGTCGAACTGTGGCTGGTATGTCACCACTTGTGGTATGGGGTTAACTTTGGTGATTATTTGCCCTAATAGAAGGCAAAATTGGGAAGTCTTAAAATATCTTCCCTCGTTGTCTAAATATTTGAAAGAATTGGCTCCAACTACTAGAATTCGTATTTATCCCCCCGCAGGAGAAGGAACATCTCTAGAAATGGGCTTTAAACTTACTAGAATCTCCACTCAATAATTTAAACTAAATAACAAGTATGATTGATTAACATCTCTGAGTAGATCAAGTCAATGATCAGACTGGGAGATGTTAACAGAGTATTAAATAATTACCAATCCGGACTATGAGTGAAGTCCCAACATTTGTCTTCATACCAAACACTTCCCTCTCGTTTCTCGCAATCTTCTTGACTGTTAATATAAGGAATAGAAGCAGGTTGAATATCATCAGATTCCGTTGATAATTGAACCTTACTCAATCCTAATCCAATCAATTGCCCTATGGCAAAAGTTGCCACACCACCAGCCAAAATAGCAATGACTAATTCTGCTGCACGACGAGTTAATTTTGTCTGGTTAATTTCTGTATTTAGGTAGTTAAGTTGTTTCTCAACTTTTTCCTGACTTTGACGCAAATGTTTAGCTTGGGATAGTAAACGAGTTCGCATGGTTTCTAATTCAGACTTTGAATCAGAATTGCGTAAACTTTCAATGGTAGTTAGTAACTGATTGTTACCATCTAGTAACTGAACAACATCTTCGTTTAGTATTTCTAGTTTTTTACTAACCACTTGTCCTAAGTTAATGGCCACCTTACTAACTAAACTATCATTTTTTTCTCGTAATTTTTCTAAATTCTCCCGCTTAAAAACAAAAATTTGGCAAGGGGTTAAACTTCTCACCGTTGCTTTGCGAGGGCGTTGTAAAAATATGCCCATTTCCCCCAAAACCGCACCAGTTTTTTGTTTGGCTATTTGTCGAGTTTGCTGCTGCGAAAACCCTTTTAAAACTTCGGTTTCGCCTTCTAGTAAAACAATTAACTCCTCACTAGCTTCTCCTTCAGACATTAAAACAGTACCAGCCTCAACCTTTTTCATGGTTCCTGCCTCTGCCAATTGTTGTAACTCTTGATCCGTGAGTTCTTGGCCAATAGAAGTATTTTCGAGAATTTGATAAACTTTTCTGAGTTCCATCTTAAGCGTTCAAATAAATAGTTTTTAAGACTAATTATAGAGAAAATTTCGTGACGACTCCCGACACTAAAACATTGGCGAGCGACCCCGGCGAATCGCATTCGCCAAGGGAACGCGCAAGCAGGTACTCACCTACGGTTCGATACATAGGTTCCTCGTTTATAGTGCGGGGCTTCTCGGCGGTTAGTTAAAAACAATTGATCGCAAAACGAAGCAGAAACCTAAATTGCCAGCTTGAGGAATCACCACCCCATAAGTGCGGTGATACCAAATCCGCTTTAGAAAGTAGATAATCATCTTAAGAAGGCAGAGGGAGATAGAATATTACTCTACGATAACAAGCGGATCTGGTACAATTGCTCAACCTAGGATGCTTTTGGTAAAGTCTCCTTCTGGAGAACAGCCTCATAATAGCGTCGTAACTGATGAGTTGCTGCTGCCCATCCCCATTTTTCTGCTTCTTGTCGGGCATTAGTGCGTAACTGTTCCCGTTCCTCCGTTGCTGCTAAGAGGCGTTTTGTTGCCGTAATGGCCCCATCTGGATCAGTTGGTTCAAATAGATAACCATTGATACCATCTGTGACAATATCAGGAATGCCCCCGGAATTGGCTGCTACTACCGGACATCCAGCCGCCATAGCCTCTAATAAAACTAAGCCTAAGGTTTCAGTACGAGAAGGGAAAACAAAGGCATCTGCCGAAGCAAAAGCAGAAGCTAATTCTAAGCCTTGGAGATAGCCTATAAAATGGGTCTGAGTTCCTGCAAAATGAGACTCTAATGCCTCTCGATGGGGGCCATCACCCACAATTGCCAAATGTGCTTCGGGAATGGCTTCTAGGACGGGTTTTATCTGATCAATTTGCTTCTCTGCGGAAACCCTCCCCACATACAAAAGTAGGGGACTATCGGGGTTGCCTCCTGATAAACGTGCTCGCATTTTTGTTGAGGCCAAATGGGGTTGAAACATCTCCGTATCCACTCCTCTTTGCCATAAATCCACCCTTTCAATATCATGAGTTACCAATTCATTCACCATTGCGGTTGAGGTACACAAGTTTAAACGGGCTTGGTTATGACCTAATTTGAGGAGTTCCCATAATAAGCCCTCTAAGGAACCTAAGCCATAATGGTGTAAATATTGGGGGAGATGGGTGTGATAAGAAGCGACTAAGGGAATATTCATAGTTTTGGCATAATATATGCCCCCAATACCTAAAACTGCAGGATTGACTACATGAATTAAATCTGGTTGAAATTGTTCTAACTTTTTACCCACTGTGGGGGTTGGAATCGCTAATTTCAATTCAGGATATAAGGGTAGGGGAATGCCTTTTACCCCATGAATTTTTGCCCCTTTATGTTCTCTTAACCCACCGTCAGGAGAAAAGACTAAAACTTGATCTCCGTTGCGCTGTAAATGGTCAACGGTATGGCGTAAACGGGTCACAATACCATCAATTTTAGGTAAAAAGGTTTCTGTGAATAAGGCAATTCGCATACTGTTTTTAATTCCGAGGATCACCATAGATATATTAGGCGATTCAGGGAAATTTGCATCATGCGAGTTCGGTGGCGCAGAGTTCGGTGTTCGGGGTTATGATTTTTTCAAGGAGACAATGAGGGTTTGAGACTGCTGATTTTAGTAAGTTGTCTGCAAATTTCCCTATATCGAACTAGTGCGGAACTTCTGACTTCAAACTTCTGACTTCTGACTTCATTAGCTGTTGACTTTCTCCCATCGTTAACCGGAAACTAATTCCTCCTCGCACTACAAACTTCAAACTTCTGTGCCATAGTGCGGAACTTCTGACTTCAAACTTCTGACTTCTGACTTCATTCACTTCTCTGGGCACCACACATAACCCGAAAACCAATACCGTTGCCGCGGCTGTCGCGTTTATTGAGGCTGCGATCGGCAGAACGGCAATTCTGCGGAACGGTGACCCAGCTACCGCCACGGAGTACACAAGTTCTCTCCTCTTCTAACAAGACATCAAGATTTTTGGTAATGTTGTCGTATAAGTCTTCTTTTCCCTGATCCCAAACTTGACCGTTAGAAGGTGCGTCTTCATAGTTGTTATGCCAAGGATCTAAACACCATTCCCAGACATTGCCGTGCATATCACTTAAACCAAAGGCGTTAGGAGCGTTGAAATAATCCACTGGAGTTGTCTGCTGACGATAAATCCCTTTTGGTCCTTGGCCATAATTACCCTTCCCTAACCAATTCTCGTCTGTTCCATCATAATTAGCTAAATCAGTGGTGATGGTTTCTCCAAAATGAAAGGGCGTGGTTGTTCCAGCACGACAAGCGTATTCCCATTGAGCTTCGGTGGGGAGACTGTAAGCTTTTCCAGTCAGTTTAGATAATCTAGCGCAATATTCCATCGCTTCTTGCCAACTAACCTGTTCTACAGGTCTTTTCCAATGGGTTATTTGCTGTTCACCCTCTTGATAATCATCTTTGAAATCTGATGGCTCTAGTCTTTCAAGTTCGATGGCAACTCTTAAATCTTCCCGTTTAGCGATCGCTTGCCATTGTTCTTGAGTGACGGGATAACGTGCCATAAAAAAGCTATTGACAGTGACTTGATGTTGAGTTTGTTCATCATCACTGCTACCTTGTTCTGTTTTTGAGGCTCCCATGATAAAAGTACCACGGGGGATCTGAATCATTTGTAAGGGAAGGATGAGGGGAACCCCTAAATCTTCGGTGAAATGATAGACGGTTTTGGTGGTATGGATGGTTTCGAGGGTTGTTGCTTTCATAAAACCTCCGGCTTATTTACCATTTCAAGTTAAATGAAATACTAACTTGATTTTACCTAACTTCAAACTTCTGACTTCATTCACTCCTCGCAGCACTACACATAACGCGAAAACCAAAATAGCTGACGCGGTTGACGCGGGAAGGGTAGCTGCGAGCGGCAGAACGGCAATTCTCAGGAAAGGTGAACAAGCCACCGCCACGGAGTATTTTTGTTCTATTCGACTCTTCATCTATCCAGGCACTACCATCGATGGGTGCGCCTTGATAATTTGAGTGATAGTCATCTTGACACCATTCCAAGACATTGCCGTGCATATCATAGAGTCCAAAAGTGTTGGGGGGGAATTGAGCAACAAGGGTGGTTTTTCTTCTAGATTTTCCTTTTGGTTCATCAGCAAAGGTTCTGCTACCATCATAAGTCGCTATGTCTGAAGTTAGGGTAGGTCCAAAGTGAAAGGGTTGATAATATTGCTGATTCCATTGCGTTAGGGTTAACTTTTCCTTCTGACTTCTGACTTCAAACTTCTGACTTCTACAGGCGTATTCCCATTGAGCTTCACTGGGTAATTGATAAACTTTCCCTGTCAATTTTGAGAGTCTTTGGCAAAATTCAACAGCTTCCTCCCAACTGACTCGTTCAACAGGTCGATTTTCTCCTTTAAATTCTGAGGGTTCAAGTTCGAGATCCCGTTCTACTTTTAAATCTTCTCTTGAGGCGATCGCTTTCCATTGTGCTTGGGTAATGGGGGTTTGACTAAGGTAAAAGGGGGAAACGTTAACTAAATGTTGGGGTTTCTCTAAATTAAAGTAGTTGACATCATACTTTTTACAGAGTCGTTCAATTTCTTCGTCTGGGGTTCCCATGAAGAATTGCCCTTCTGGGATATAAATCATGCGAATGCTGAGGGGATTATCTTTTGTATCTTCTTCTCTGTTCTGTTCTAAGATTTCGTGGTAATAATAGGCTTTAATGGGTTGTTTTTTGATGATTTGCCCAGTGTTATCGACAAAGACGGTTTCTGCGGTAAAGACAAATTGTAGGGTAGGGATATTGATGCTGAGGGGTTCTAATTTGAAGGGAGAGATAGTTTGGATTTCTTCAATTAAGCCCAATTGTAGGTTTTTTTCGTCATCAGCCGGACTGTTAAGGGCATTGGCTACACTGGTTAAATCCCCTCTGGAATAGGCTGCAAGGGTTTCAGTAAGGGTTAATAAGGGTTCATACCCTTCCAGTGCGGTTTCTAGATTTTTTAATAATGTGTTTAGTCTAACGAGACGTACCCGGTTATTGTTTTTGAGAGCTTGTTGTAGAGCCTGTTTGAGTTCGTCAACTGCTTGACTGGGTTGTAGATAGGCTAAGGATAACCATTGTTGATGTTGTAGGTTAGGGGGTAATTGACTATTTTCTCCTATTTGTTGTTGAATATATGTCTGGAGTTGATTTGCAAGGGTTTTTAGGTCTTCTTTGCTCAATTTTGGTAAGAGAATGTTACGAATATCGGGGGACATTTCGTATAGCTCTCTATTGATGCGACGAACTAACCCAGAAAGCAGAATATCGGCTACAGCATACCAAGGGGGTTGTTTGTCTTTGTCTTGATGGTGACGGAGATAATAAAGCAAATCTGGGGATAAACTAAGGGGAAAGGCACTGCGGGTGGCTAAGTCGTAGGTATTTGTGTCATAATCCTGTTCAAACAACTTTAATTGAGCTTCTGGGCTGAAAAAGTCATCATCATATATTCCCTGTTCCCATTGTTGAGAAAAGTCGAGTTGAAAATGACGAGCAGGAATGGCTTCTTCTTTGAGCCAAGTAATTAGACGCTCAAATTCTTCAATTTCTAAGCCAAACATAGCAAAAGTTGGCATATTTTCCGA
This sequence comes from Crocosphaera sp., assembly GCA_030064935.1. GTDB lineage: Bacteria > Cyanobacteriota > Cyanobacteriia > Cyanobacteriales > Microcystaceae > Crocosphaera. Next base: position 27,476 of record JASJEA010000015.1, read on the forward strand.
CAAATCCGCAATGTCTAAGGCAGTTGTGCCTAACCAGCGTTGATAGGGTAAGGGGTTTAACCAGGCTACCCTACTAAATCTTGCGGTTAAACGTTGAATCATGTTTTCAGTTTCGCTAAATCTTTCTTCGACATAGCGTTTCCTGGCTGCACCAGCATCACTGAAAATGAGACAACTGGTATATTCTGGAGTGTAATTGAGAAGGGTTTTATTTAAGGATTGACTATCCCATCCTTTTTCTGAGATGAGGATTTCTTCTGTAATCACATTGTCAAAATAATAAGCACTAGCATCTTGCCAAGAATTGATCAGGATTCTGCCAAAACCAGCAAAAGGAATCATCGAGTCTGAGCGATCGATAAAAATAACAATTTCTCGACGATAAAGTTGCTTTTTTTTGTAAATGATTCGCTGAAAAAATCCTTGTTTTGCTGCTTCAATAACGGTGGATTTTATGTCCCATTCTCGACGGGGACTTTGAACGGGTAAAGGATGTAATTGTTGCCAACTTTCTTGAAGTTTAGCCGTTCCGATAGGGTAATAGTCTGGGTTATTTTTAGGAAAAGAATTCCATCGTTTTCTAGTTTCAATGGCTGTACCAATTTGTGAATCTTTAGCAGTTAATTGAGGAGGAGAAGGAGAAGGAGGAGATGATGATGGTGGTAGTGGAGCCTGATTTTTAGCTTCGGAAACAGGAGTTATTTCGCCAGGGTATTTGTCTGTATTTATTTGAAGATTATCATTGTTTTTCTGATCAATAATCTTCTCTTGATTAATTTCTAAATCAATTTCTTGGTGAAGCTGAAGCATTTGCTCCCAGGCTTGATTAAATTTTTGCTTTTGTTCAAAAGATTTAACCCATAAAGCTTGACAGAGACGTTTAAGTTGAGAATTGTTTAAACTATGATTTTCAATCTCATTAATATTGGCCTCATTTGCACACTTTTGAAGCAGATAATTATTGACACGATTATACTGTTCAATAGATAAAGAAAATCCTTCTTCATCTCTTAATTGGTAAAATAAATCTAGTAGAGGAGATGTCATCTTAAATCCAATTTAAACAGTAGAAATTATCAAAATATTTATTTCTGACTTCATTTAAAATTCTCCATATTCTTGTAAATCATCGCGACTTTTTAATAAAATGCCAGGGTGAGGAAGCTTTTTATCTTTGAGTTTCTTTTTAATTAGATCCGGTTTATCCTTTAATAAGGATTTAAACCAAAAGATTAATTCACTGGTGCTAACTTTTTTCTCTCCTGGAGGTTTATTATCTTCCTGTGCCTCTCTCACTTGCATAAATCGCTTAACAGCTTCTATAATAACCTCTTCTTCTGCATCAGTAAAACGTTTTGTTAAAATTTCGATTAATCTTTCTGGTTTAGGAAATTCAATATAATGGTAAATACAGCGTCTCAGAAAAGCATTGGGTAAGTTTTTTTCTTGATTACTGGTAATAATAATGAGCGGTAAACTGTCTTGATTGGCTCTAATTGTTTCTTGTGTTTCTCTAATAAAAAAACAACCAGATTCAATTGCTAATAGTAAATCATTGGGGAAATCTCGATCTGCTTTATCTATTTCATCTATTAAGACAACAGATTGTTCTTGATAATCTTGACTTCGTTTAAATGCCTTCCCTAATGGTTGTAAATTTACCCAATCTTTACGATTAGTAGGATCTTGATTATCATGTATCTCATGCTCATTATCTTCAATTTTATTGGTGGAAGATTCTTTTTCAGAGCTATTTTCTTGATTAGTTATAGAAGAAGAATCTTGTTCGTTTATTTGTGTAGTAGTTACGGATGATTTGTTTAGTAATTCCTTAATTTGTGCAGCTTGTAATCGTCCAATATAATCATATTGATACAAACTTTCTTCCGCTTTACTGGTAGATTGAACTGTCCATTCATAATATTTAATTGGCTTATTTTTTTTATGGTAATTAAACTCATAAACTAGAGCATGAGCGAGGCGACTTTTGCCACAACCAGGCTCACCTTCTAGTAGTAAGGGCATCCCTAATTCAATAGCTAAATTAACCACTTCAATCAATTCATCTTCTGCTGTATAAGGATAGATTTCTCGTTGAATAGGTTCATAGTAAATCCCTGGTTTCGGTTGAATGTTTCCTGTATAAGTTAATGTTTTTTTGTTCATATCTTTAGTTTACTTTTAGTTGTTTATGGAAAGCAGTAAATGTTTCTTGAGGATCACCTCTCTTACTTTGTTTAAAAAGCCATTTTACAGTAGTATCATTCCAATTAATTTTATCATTTAAAGCAATAGATAATTTGGGTACTATTTCAACAAAATCTACCTCCTTAAATTTATTTTCTAGAGTAATTATAGGAATGTTGTGTAATAAACTAGATTCCATAAAACTTGGATTATTTTTACTCAACCAAATCATAAAAAAGAAGCCCCTAGAGTTGGAAACTGATTGTTTTAATTGACTCCAAAATTGATCGATAATAATTTCTTGTAACGAAGATGAATCTAAGCAATCTACATTTTTAATAATCATAATAATATTGCGTTTATCTAGTTCTTTATTTAATTGATTTATTTCAATTTCTTTCCCTAATCTACTTTTAAGATATTCACCACTAAAATCTATACTAGAACTGGTCACTGAAATATCATCAATTATGATACACTCGTTTAAAGAACTCCATTTTTTAATTTTATATTTGATTCTTTTTATCATCCATTGAAAATATCTTCTATCATCACCAATAAAAGTGTATAGTTGCATTTTATGATTGCAATTCAAAGCAATTTCTTTGAGTTGTGCTAATTCTGATTCATAATTAAAATATCTAGATAGACATTCATTAAACCTTTGTATTTTTATTTTGTCTTCCCTTTTTTCTTCCCTTATTTCTTCATGAGATATTGGTCGATATTTTTGCTTAATATGATTGTCATTTGCCTGATATCCTTGTAACTCTTCTAAGTTAACGTTTAATGCGGCACAGAAGAATTTTACAGCAGTTTTGTTAATAGATATCTGATCCTTATCTTTATTAAGCTTGCCCACCAAACGTCTAAAGGTAGGCCAGGAAAGATCATTAGCACGAACAATAAATTGATCAAAAAGCTCTAATATTTTATCAAATTGGATGTAATAAATTCCCTCCTTTAAAATAAAGTATTCACAATCTGATTTGATAGTAAAAAGTTCTTCATACTTTTGTCTATCTTCAATTAGACAAGAACTTTCAATACGGTATTTGGTGTCATTTGATCGAACAAATTTTCTTCCTGTTTTGTTGTGTATTATAATGTGTTTTTTAACCTGGGATTCTAATCTAATTTTAGCCGCTTCAGCTAAGACTGGACATTTTGGACCTTCTCGACAGCCAAAACTATCCTTGAAATGTTTGAACTTTTGGAGCAAATACTGTCTATCGCTCTTAGTTAGTGTGATAGTATCTGCCATTTAATGTGTAAGTTAATCCCTCTATATTGTCAGATTTTTTGATCAGTTGTGATCAGTTGTGATCAATGTTGATCAGACTCTTTTGTTCCTAAGTTAATGCTCTTATGATGATGATCACTGGTACAAGGAATTTAATCTCAAACAACTGCCCACATTGAACTCAAATTGAAAGCAGGAACAAACAAATATGTTTAGTTTTTTACGAACCAAAACAGACAAAGATAATCAACAAAAGTCGGCTATTAAAATAAACGTCGATATTAACTTATCTACTCAAATAGTTATGACAATTCTTGGAATCATTGCTGCTTTATTAGGGGTGGGGCCAGTCTTAAACCCAGAGCCTACTCCCCAACTACCACCTAATGTTGAGAGTCAAGTGGAGTCAGAGAAGCAATAAAAACTCGCTAACTCCAAATCAATCTCAAACAATAACTTAAAACATATTTGACACGATTAAAGGATAAATTCCTATAGTTGTGTCTTTTTCTTTTGACGCTCTCTTTACTAGAAGTAAGGAGATTCATAACCTATCCCTATCGGGATAGTTATTATCTTGTTTTCACAAGTTCCCAGGCTCACCACCTTGGCCTCAAGGGGCGTGATGATATCTCCTTAAACCCTGCTTATTCAGGTGTTGGGCGTAAACTTTCTGAGAGTCCCCCGGTAGGTTTTAAAGTCTATGCTGACTACCCCCATTTTATCATCTTCACGGCATTTAAAAATGGTTCGTCGTTCAATATCTCCTCTTTAAAAACAGGAGTTTTGAACATCCCGTGTTTCGTTATAAAACTGTCTCCAAAGGATTAGTCAGGATATTTTTAAGCAGAGTGAAAATATTACTCGATTGGGGTACTTGCTCTTTTGAGTTATTTCTAGGTAATCGATTCATTATTAATAGAAAAAAAAAAATCTTGTACTTATTCTGGAGCAAAAACTATCTCCCTAAATCTCCCAAGACGGCTCTGTTAAGAAGATTTGTCTTTGTTGATGAGGAAAATATCAATATTTTCACCATACTCCCCCGCTTCCCCACTCCCCACTTCCCATATGTCCCCCTCAGTCCTAAACTTTAGTGGAGAGGTGTAACAGGCAATCGCGAGGTTATCTTGTGAAGAAAGTTCTAGCAATCATACTCGGTGGTGGCGCAGGTACGCGCTTATATCCCTTAACCAAGTTACGGGCCAAACCCGCCGTTCCCTTAGCAGGGAAATACCGTTTAATTGATATTCCCGTTAGTAATTGTATTAACGCAGAAATACTCAAAATCTACGTTTTAACTCAATTTAACTCTGCTTCCTTGAATCGACATTTAACACGCACCTATAACTTTACAAACTTTAGTGATGGGTTTGTAGAAGTTTTAGCGGCGCAACAGACAACAGAAAATCCCAGTTGGTTCCAAGGAACAGCCGATGCTGTGCGTCAGTATCTGTGGTTATTTGATGAATGGGATGTAGATCAATATTTAATCTTGTCTGGTGATCATCTCTATCGTATGGACTACAGTGATTTTGTGAGACGACATCAGGAAACTGGTGCGGATATTACCTTATCTGTGGTCCCCATTGATGAAAAACGAGCATCCAGTTTTGGCTTAATGAAAATGGATGACAAAGGGCGCATTGTCGACTTTTCTGAGAAGCCGAAAGGGGATGCATTAAAGCAGATGCAGGTGGATACATCTATTCTAGGCTTGAACCCAGAACAAGCAAAAGAAAGCCCTTATATTGCGTCTATGGGGATTTACGTCTTTAATAAACAGGCGTTAACCGATCTGCTTAAAAACAATCCAGAACAAACCGATTTCGGTAAAGAGATTATTCCCGCATCTGCCAAAGATTATAATCTCCAGGCTTATCTCTTTAAAGGGTACTGGGAAGATATTGGAACCATTGAAGCCTTCTATGAAGCGAATTTGGCCTTAAATCGTCAACCAACCCCTCGCTTTAGCTTCTACAATGAAAAGGCTCCTATTTACACTCGGGCCCGGAATTTACCCCCTACCAAGGTTCTCAATTGCAACATTACCGAGTCCATGATTAGTGAAGGGTGCATTATCAAAGATTGTCGCATCCATAACTCAGTTTTAGGGATTCGGAGTCGCATTGAAACCGATTGTACTGTCGAAGACTCTCTGTTGATGGGAGCAGATTTTTATGAATCTCCTGAAACTCGACAGTCTTTGCGAGAGGAAGGGAAAATTCCTGTGGGTATCGGCAAAGGAAGCACCGTCAGACGAGCAATTGTGGATAAAAATGCCCGTATTGGCAGCAATGTAATCATTGCCAATAAAGAAGGGATAGAAGAATCCAATCGTGAAGATGAAGGGTTCTATATTCGCAATGGCATTGTGGTGGTCATCAAAAATGCTGTCATCCCTGATGGAACCGTGATTTAGTAAGGATTAAAGAGGTGCAATGTCCCCTCTTTAACTTAGTGTCGGGCAGAATTCCCTGATTCTCTATAGATTAGGGATGAATGCCCGACTTAATGTCGCAAGGGGCTTGATTCTGTTCCCAAAACCCTACTTAATCTTAGCTAAAATGTTAGTCAATAATAGCTATTCAATAGCTATTTTTTCGGGGATTTCTTCTTGATGGTAGAAGTAAAATTACTCGCTATTAAAAAAGTAAGACCAGCCAAAGATAAAGGGAGAGTATCAGTTTCAGGGACAGAGACTGTTTCGATTTGAAGGTTATCAAAAACAATTCCCGAACCACTGAGAGGTTCTCCTCCTAAACCACTATTTAAGTAATAGATATCGACTCGGTTAACGTTAGTAAAAATTGTTGAGTCAAGAGTAGTCAATCCAGGATTAGTGTTAGCACTAAATAACATTGTGCCAGTAGAACCTTGGTTATTAAATCCTTCAAAAACAACATCTTCACCGTCTCTGACTTCTCGGATGTCCAAATTTATAAAGCTAAAAAATTCTGTGGGAGCAGTGTTACCTAAAGTGATAGAGAGTCCAGCAGAATCAGAACCCATTAAAAAATCAATGTTATCACTAGGAAGAGCTACATTATCAAATAAATGAAAGTGACTTTGTGAATCATTGGGTTCGGTAAAAGGAAATGCAGTGAACAAGACATTATTTTCCAGATAAGAAAATATTTGAGCAGAATTTTGACTTAAAATTGTTCCTACTCCTTCCCCTGTAATAAAATCAGTTTCAAAAGTCACGGAGGTGGCATGAGCTATGGAAGGAGTAGCTAATGAGGCCAAGGTTAAACTATAAACCACTAGACGGCTTTTATATAGAGAAAAGTTAGAAAGAAAAGGACAATAATTAAAGAAATTCACGCTTCACTCTCACAATAATGATTGAACAATTTACTCGATGAATTTTGGCAAAATTTTTGAGAGTTGTCAAAAGACATCTTGTAAAACGTGAGTTCGACGGGCATTTTGTAGCCGACAGAGAACACCAGACCTATGCTCAAAGTATAGCACTACGCATTATGTTTAGGACGTTTATGAAATTGCAAAACCTTGTCGGGTGGGCATTGCCCACCTTACCATAATGTCCTAATCTTTCTTTGTACTTCTATAGTATTCCTCTTAAGAGTAAACAAAATCAAGCTAGTTATAACAATGAATATCTTTGTCAACTTTTAACTGCTAAAACTTTAAATAACTTCTAAAAAATTCCAGAATACTATTGATATTTTTGCTGACAATAAATAATTTAAGAAAAGAATAATTTTGCTATCAATATCTTTTTCTTATACGAAACAATTGTCAATATAATTAGCATTATACAGAGAAATGAGAAAGAATTTACTTTGATTGTAAGAGCGATCTCAGACATGGAAAAAATTTGCCTTAAAGGACCGGCCTCAACTCCGAATTTATTTATATTTTATATTTTCTTTAATCTGTAAATTATAATTAACAAAAATTAACAAGCAATTCAAGAAGTCAGAAGTATCAATAATCTCTGATTTAGTTGGGGTAGTTAACATGATTTCCACTTTGGGAATATAAGATAGACTAAATGAGTAAAGACAAGACATTTTTTGGGCCATGACTCATCCTAAACCCTCCCACTCATCATTACGTTACTTTTTAGCAGGACTCAAACCCCTAGCAAATATCAAAGTTTGGGGATCTCTTGGTCTTATGGGGCTAGTGGCGATATGTTTATGGCAGTATTCAATTCATCCTGAATGGTTAGGGGCAGATGGGCTTCCCTCTCAATCTGTTGATGGAGAATTTGAAGCAGAAGTAGGCAATAACATCGACATTGGGGTGACTTTAGAAAATGATAATCTCAACCCATCAGGAATTCCTGAAAATTCGGCTTTCCCTCAAGGGACTCCCTTTGATGATCCCCTCGAAACAGCACAACCTGAAACCCCTATACTCAGTGATCCCTTACTCGATCCCCCTTCAGTACCCCAAGAATTTGCTAATCCAAACCGAAGAGGGAAAAGTCCCTCTCTTGGCTTTCAGCCCCTAATCCCTAGTTTCAAGGATCTTGGCTCCTTATTTCCTCCCCTACAGCCTTCAAAAAATGCCAGTCGTCCGATCAAAATACCCGATACAGTGGTTGAAACTCCCCAGTCTCAAGAAAATCCCTTAAAAGATGCCTTAGACAATCTAGATACTTCCCCAACCTCCCTGAGAGATCCATCGACCCCACAAAATAGTCAGCCTTTGGGTGTTCCCGTCAGACCAGTACGGCCCAACTATCCTGCCCCCATAACCCCAAGAGGTAACGCCTATCCCAATTCAACTTATCCCCAACCCAATAACCCTTCGGTTAGTAACGATTTTGGGCAAACAGCACAGCCCCCCTATGTTAATAGTCAACCCTATAATCCCCAACCCTATTCCAACCCCTATGGTAACGGTGTAGCCCCCGCACCCATACCAGCCTATCCCTCATCCCAGCCTTCTTTTGGTGAGAGAAACCCTAACGCCAATAACCAAGGAGAAGGTAATCAAAGACCTCAGCAAAACAACTACGGCATTGAACCCCCTCAAGTGGATAGCAATGAAGGCTTCGGTTACTAGTGACATCCTCCCGACACCGACCGAAGCGGTACGGTGCGGGCTTCCCCATATCACTATGAGGTTTTCCTGCTTCTACGGGAGGCTCTAGATGTCTTGCTTGGTGCGCTTGCGAGTCGCCGTCTTACGGC
>JASJEA010000016.1 GCA_030064935.1 Crocosphaera sp.
CCCAGTCAACATAAGTTTTCTGGTAAAAGAATTAAACGGGGTTTGTATCGGACAAAGGATAAACATTATTGTTCTAGCGATATTAATGGAAGTGCAAACATCTTGGTAAAAAGTAAACACAGACTCAATTTCGAGCGAGTGTCTAGAGGGTTTTTGGCTAACCCTTTAAGGATTTTTATCGCTTAAGAATCCACTCGCCATAAGGGCAGTGGAGTGTCAAGAGATATGAAACAATATGAACGGTTTGGGATAGCTGGAAAGCGTCAAAGGTTTGTACAACAAATCCTCAATGAACTTAACTCTTTCGCTTAGAAAAAGTCAATAAGTAAGTGAAAAGCTTGCTCAAATCTAGCTAGATTTGACAGGGTATAAAGAAGATAAAGAAGACATTAAATCTTTTTCCGTAACTCTTTCTTATCCCCCTTGTATTTTCCTAGAATACTTGCTATAACTTGGGAACGACAGCATTTACCAGTGTTTTGTTTTCTATTTATGGTTAATCAAAAGCCCGGAGTACCTAAGATATTCTCGAATCCATTAAAAAAACTATTGAGATGGCCATCGCTTATTAACTTCTTCTTACTATTTCTCATTTCCATCGCAGTACCTCTATGGGTTTCCCAAGTTTCTTTATCAACTCCTATTATTCAAACTCAACACAATGTTTTAGAGTTAATAGAGCAAGCTAAACAACAATATCAAGAAAAAAAGTTCTCTGAAGCAGCAATAATTTGGCAACAAATGGCTGATACTTTTGGGACAAAAGGAGATACACTCAATCAAGCTATGGCATTGAGTAATCTTTCTTTGACTTATCAACAATTAGGTCAATGGAATGAAGCAAAAACAACAATCAATCAAAGTATTTCTCTCTTAGAATCTATTGAAAATAGTCCGGTACAAGCTCGTATTTTAGCTGCTAGTTTAGATATTAAAGGACAATTACAATTATCATTAGGCGAAGCAGTTAATGCCCTAAATAATTGGCAAGAAGCGACTAAAATTTATAAAAATATTGGTAATCATAAAAAAGTTTTTCAAAGTAAAATTAATCAAGCTCAAGCTATGCAACAGTTAGGATTTTATCCGAGAGCTTGTCAAACATTAATAGAGACTTTAGATATTAAGACAAACAACTGTGAAATATCAGAAAATAATCTCGAAAATTTACCAGAGAAAATATCAATTTCTCAAAAAGTTTTAGGATTACGAAGCTTGGCTAATGTCTTGAGGGTAACTGGAAAAACTAAACAATCGCAACTGGTTTTATTAAAAAGTTTTCAATTAGCACAAACTGAAGATAATCTTGAAGCTTTAGCGGCAATTTATCTTAGTTTAGGAAATACAGCCAGAGTGTTAGGATATCAAATAATAGCAAGAGAAAAACAACGACAGCCAATCAATTCAAGGGATTCAATAACTTGTATTCCAAGTCAAAATTATCAAAAGAGTGAGGAATTTTATCAACAGGCGATCGCTTGCTATCATAAAGCCGCATCAGGAACATTATCCATTACTAAAATACAAGCACAACTCAATTCATTAAGTCTTTTCATACAAAGAGAAAAATGGAATCAAGTTCTAAAAATCGTCGAAAAATTACAAACAGAGCTTATAGATAATGTTGATAATCAGATAATTTTATTACCTCCCAGTCGAGAAATTGTAACGGCTCAACTGAAATTGGCACAAAATTTTATCTGTCTGCAAACTATTTTTAATTCCAATAATCCTCAACTGGTAACTCCAATTTTACAGTCTTGTCCAACTGTTAAAAAAACTCTCAATGTAAACGAAATCCAATCCTTATCCATTCCAACTTGGACAACCATTAATAAACTGATAGAAACAGCACTTAACCAAGCTCAAACCATAGGAGATAAACAAGGTGAAGCCAACGCTTTTGGTTATTTAGGGGCAACCTATCAAGGATTAGGAAATCTAACTAAAGCGAAACAGTTAACAGAATCTTCTTTGCAAAGACTTTCTGCCTTTGATAATCCTGAGTTGGCCTATCTATGGCAATGGCAACTGGGAAGATTTTATCAACTTGAGAGCAAAAATCAAAAAGCGATCGCCTCTTATACCTTAGCCGTGGAGATCCTCGAATCATTGCGACAGGATTTAGTAGTTACCAATGCTGACATTCAATATAACTTCCGAGATAGTGTAGAACCAGTCTATCGGGAATTGGTGGCGCAACTCTTGCAACCCTCAAATACAGGAAAAATCAGCCAAGAAAACCTCACAAAAGCCCGTAAAATCATAGAATCACTACAATTAGCCGAACTTAATAACTTCTTTCAGGAAGCTTGTATTGATGCTCAACCGCAACAAATTGACGAACTTGATCCCAATGCTGCGGTTATTTATTCTATTGTTTTACCCCAACACTTAGCCGTCATCTTATCCATACCTGGAAATCCCTTAAGTTATTATCAAACAAGCTTTAAAAACGCATCCCTAGAAGTTGAAGCCGTTTTTGATGACCTATTTGCCCAGTTAAACCCCTATATTTCTAGTCCTGAGCCCCTAAATCCCCATCAAAAACTATATGATTGGTTAATTCGTCCCTTAGAAACAGAATTAAAGGAAAATCAGATCAAAACCTTAGTCTTTGTCCATGATGGTATATTGCGGGGTGTTCCCATGGCAGCACTGCACGATGGCCAGCAATATTTGATAGAAAAGTATCATCTGGCTTTAACCCCTGGATTACAATTGTTGAGTCCAAAATCCCTTTCTTCCGACCAATTAACAACCCTAGCCGGTGGCTTAGCCGAAGCCCGTCAAGGTTTTTCAGCGTTACCTGGGGTGAAAGAAGAAGTCAAAGAGATTTCTGAGATAGTCTCAGCAGAAGTTTTGTTAGATCAGCAGTTTACCAGCGATCGCCTACAACAAGCAATTGAGTCAACATCTTTTCCTATTGTCCACTTAGCCACTCATGGACAGTTTTCTTCCCAAGTAGAAGATACATTTTTATTGACCTGGGATGAGCGGATCAACGTTAAAAATTTAGACCAATTCTTACGAGAAAGAGAGGGTCAACAAAGGAGTCCCATTGAACTGTTAATTTTAAGTGCTTGTCAGACGGCAACAGGAGATAAACGAGCAGTGTTAGGATTAGCGGGGGTAGCAGTTCGTTCCGGTGCGCGGAGTACCTTAGCCACTCTTTGGTCGGTGCAAGATGATTCTACGGCCGATTTAATTGCCCAATTTTATAAGATTTTAAGTCAGTCAGGGATCAGTAAAGCAGAAGCACTACGTCAGGCACAACTATCCCTTTTGCGATCTCCTCAATATCAACATCCTTTTTATTGGGCTCCATTTGTTTTAGTGGGAAATTGGCTCTGAACTATCCCAACTAAAAAATCAGGTTTATTTTAGGTAACAAAGTCAGGGCATAGTTTCGGTCAATTAAAACAAAAATAGGATTAAATCAGGTTTTTCAAAATCAAGGTTAACAACTCAATTAATTCAGTACAATTAAGTTAGCTAACCCTGCAACGTGAGTTCGGTGTTAGGAGTTCGGAGTTATGATTTTTTAGAGGAGACAATGAGGGTTTGAGGCGGCTGATTTGAGTGAGTTGTCTACAAATTTCCTTAGATCGAACTCAAGTCTGCAAGAAGCCCTGCACTATAAGCTTACGTCGCTGTCGGGTAGTTCACCTCATTCACTTGACCTTGGAATTTAGGAAAATAATCAAGATGCTAAATAACTACAAGTTGCTCAATCTCATAACCCTAAGTTTATTACTTTTAAATCCTTCGGTAATCCTCACTGAACCCATTAACAACCCATCTACTACAAATGATAGAACCTTGATTAGAGTATTGTTTAAGCCACCACCAGATGATAAAAAGCCAGACCAAACAAGAGGTGCTGGCTCGCGTCACGATGGACAATGTTCCATAGATACCCCCTCGGAAAATCGAGCTAACACCTCATCCCATCAACCTGATATTATCCCCCTCATCCCTTCATCTAACTTTGGATTAACCACAGCAGAACGCCCCATTTTCTGGATTAATTTACCAGAAACCTCTGCCCAACAAGTGGTTTTGAGTATTAAAACAGAAGGTAAAACCCATCATTCTCAAACCCTTATTTCCATCACCGAAAAGTCTGGTTTGATAGCCCTTCAACCTTCCCCGGACTCCCCTCCCTTAGAAGTGGGGAAAGTCTATCAATGGGCAGCCGTTTTGGTCTGTGGAGAACGCCCAAGTCCTAATGATCCAGCGATCTCTGCTTGGGTTCATCGTGTCCCCTTATCTAAACCCAGAAATATAAGTACACCTTTAGAACAAGCCGCTTGGTATGGAGAACAAGGAATTTGGTATGATGCACTCACCTCTCTGGTTCAAGTCAAGCGATCGCAACCTAATAATGAAAACTTAATTAACATCTGGGCTGAGTTTCTTGAGTCGGCAGGACTTCAAGCAACCTCTTTTCAATAAATGCCTTATTGTCCTTACTTTCTGACTGTTTTAGGTATTCAATAGCAATACACCCAGTGGCCGGATCATCTTGATAGGTTTCTAACAACAAAGCCAATGTTAGTGCAAATTTTAGTTTCTCTTGTTGCTGATACCCAATCATCACTAGGACGAATCCTGCCGCAACAAATGCCAATAAAGCAGGAATGAACGGCAACCACCAACCGAAGATAAAGGCGAAATAACATCCCCCGAAAAGAAGACTAATCACCACAAGCCAAATCAAAGTTATCCCTCTCATCGATTGAAACCACCAGCTTATGACTGCCCCTATCAAGGCAATCACGCTTATCCATAGCCATTCTATCGGCTCAGACCAAACTCGGAGCAGGGCTCTTCCATCAAGGGCAGAACTGAGGATGTTACTAGCAATATTGGCATGAAGCACAATCCCTGGCATCATCGATCCTTTATAGCTGTAAGGAGTATAAAATAAATCATTCATACTTTCGGCGGTTGTACCAAGAAACACAAGGCGATTGCGTAAACTCTTGGGAGGTATTTGATTATTCAAGAGATCCCTTAAGGAGAAAGTCAAAAAATCGGCCTGAGTTCCCCGAAAATTCAACAAAACCTGATAACCGCCAGAATCAGTGCGGATATAACCCCCATCATTGTCTTTAAATCGCTGAAAAACGGCTTTTCCTAAACGCACTCTTTGGCCATTTTCTAAAATTTCTAGGGTTATTCCTTCTTTTTCAAGATAATTTAAGGCCAACATAACCCCTAAACTGTAGCGTACTTCATCTTCGCAGAGCACGACCGATAATAAAGCACGTCTTACCTTGCCATCGGTATCTAGCACTTGATCGGCAAATCCCACTTGTCCCAGTTGACTCAATACAGGAGAGGGTTTAACTTGATTGCCAATGACTTTCTCAATGCCAAATAGGTTGGAGGTTGATTGAAATACCTTGACCAAATCAGTATGGCCTGGTTCTACCGATAAATCTCGATAAATATCAAGTCCAATAGCTTGAGGGTTTTGGGCTTTAATTTTCGTAATTGCCTCAGCTAAAATACCATCTGGAATCAAGCCTTGTTTGGCCTCTCTCAAGTCTGTCTCATCAATAGTAATAATAGCAATCCGAGAATCGGGTGCTTCTAAAGGGCGTAAACGGAAGAATAGATCGAGTAGATTCCATTCTAATCCTTGCAATAGTCCACTGAAGCGCAACAACAGAATCATTCCGGTGACACTCAAGGCTGTTAGGGGTATCCATGCCCTGCCAATTCGTCGTTTTTGTACTTTTTGTTTGGCCTGTGCTCTAGCTGATGCTAATAGTTGACTAGCTTTTTCCGTCGTTTCTAGTAACGTTTTGGTTTTTTGCCGAGCTAATTCTTGACTAGCCACTAAAAATTGATAGTCTACATCGCTGAGGCTTTTTCCTAAAGCCCAAGTTAGGGCATTTTGTAATTCTAGTCCCTGTAATAAACAAGATTCATTCTTTTTTTTTGAGGCAATCCAAGCATTTACCGCAGCAGAATAGGGACGCAACTTTTCTAAGTTTTTTTCAACCCAAGTGATGTCAAAAATAGTTTTATAAATCATATTATAAACCTCAATTTGTCCTTGTTTTTCCACAACTAATCCTGACAGTCGTAACTCCATTTGTTCTGAACTACCATCAGAGCAAATTGTCCCTTGTTCTAAAATTTTCTTATACAGTCCTAACAGTTGTACTGCCTTTTGCTCATTGCGCAGAATTCTATCTCGAATGGTTCTTAAATGTTCAGGTTCATCTTTTACTTCCCAATTCTCTAGAATATGAGAACGTACCACTTGCTCTATAAATTTTATATTTTCTTCTTGCAAACTTATACTACTAGATGTTGGCCATTTTTTAGTCTCTATAGTCTGCTGTTGAGTTTCTATACTCTGCATTACTAACTGACAAAGTTTTTGTGTCAAAAAGGGTTGCCCACCCGTCCATTCTAAGATATCTTTGATGATGGTTTCAGGATGATCAATCTTTGCTCTTAACCCCTCAATTAAGGGTTTAACTTCATCAAATTGAAATCCTTGTAATTGAATGCCTTGACCAATATTAAAAGGCGTTTGCGTTTTGTCTTCAATTAAATCTGAGGGGGTAGCGACTCCCAACAGCGTAAAAGTTAACCTTTGATAGTCAACATGGGTATCCCGTTGGTCATAACAATAAAGAATTAGTCCAAAAAAATCATCGAGAGAAAAATTTTGACTAAGAACTCGATCAATTTCATCAACGAAAATAACAATTTTTTGTTTGATTTCAACTAAGAGTATTTCTTTAATAAATAAGCTTAAAAGCTGTACAGGAGAGAACAAATCTCGTCGTTCTCGCCACCAACTTCGCCATTGAATTTTTGAGGTCAAATCAGAACTACTTACCAAAGATTGAACCATACCTGCATACCATTTTTCAGGGGTTACATCTTGGGTTCCCATTCCTGTTAAATCAATAAAAACACAGACTGTCCCTTCTGTTTGCAGTCGTTGCATCGTTCGCACCCGCAAACTAGATTTTCCCATTTGCCGGGAGTTAAGTACATAACAAAATTGTCCTGCTTTTAAAGCTTGATAGAAGTCTAAATCAGCTTGTCGTGTTACATAGCTAGGTGCATGACTATCGAGACTTCCTCCAACTTGATATTCATAAGTTGACTTAGTTTCAGTCATAAATACTAGGGTTAATTGTTTTTGTTGAGGGATAAACCAGATGTGTTAATCACTCTATTTTAGCTGTTAAGGGCACTTATTGACCTTGCCAACTGATTTTTACCTTGTTTTTCAACAATCACCTGATATTAACCAATTTACCTAATTCTGTGTTTAATCCTGGCTTTTGCCAATTGAAAAGCAGACTGTTTAGGTTTGTCTTGGTTCGATCAAGCAGCAGACAAAACACGACTAAAATACTCACGATACAAATTACATCTAGGGATGACCTGATTATTTTTGCGCTGCACTAGCCCCATACTATGCAACTTATAAATCTGCATAGAATCTAATTCTACTGGTTCTGGTGATCTGACAACCTTTTGCAACGCCTGAGCCAATTCTGGTATTTGTTGCAGAACCTCTAATTGTCTCCGTAGATGATTACTATAAATTCCTGCTTCAGTTGAAGCCTCATTTAGTAGTTGTTCTAGGGTAATTTTCCCGGAGCTTACCTCATACAGAGCCAACCGCACTAGAGAAGGATGTCCCCCCACCATCCCCATCAATTCCTCTATTTGGGACTGATTCCACTTCAATTGATGAAGATGCGCTAATTTTGTAACTTGCTGTGAATCAAATTCTAGCAACTCTATGGGAACCCCTGCATTAAAGGGGGATTGATTCATATCCAAGGGAATATAACATTCCGTTGAGTGAGCCATGACAAGTCTTAGTTGTTTCCATTGTTGAGAAATCTTCCCCTTTTCATGCCAACTTCGCACCATTCCTAAAAAATCCTCAATCACTTGAGTTTGGGAAAAAAGCAAATCTACTTCATCTAAGGCTAAGACTAAAGGACAATCTATGGCGGGTAATATATACTCTTCAAAGTAAACTGTACAGTTATCATTACTGCCTAAAATCTCTGTATCCCAATACTCACTTAATTGATTTTCTAATTTTAATTGTCGCCCCACCATCAAACAAAGCCAGCGCAAGAACTTATCTAAATTTGTGACAATGGAGCGCTCGACACTACCAAAATCCAAGTAAGCTGTTTTGTAATTTTGAGACTGGGAATGATTTAGTATCCTGCTCATCAATGAGGTTTTTCCCATCAGTTTTGGGGCTTTAATACGAATAAGAGAACCCTGCTTCTTGATCGCATCGTAACACAGAGATTCGATGCCGTTTCGCTTGACATAGAAGCTCGAATCTAGGGGCACTGATCCCTCTGGAAAGGGAATTTCTTTGACCAACACCGAAGCAGCTTGTAGAGGCTTTTGACTCTTTGATGCTCTCTTAAGAGGTTCGCGAAGATTCTTCTTACTAACTTTTTCTCCTAAGATATTTGATAGTTTCTTCCATAGCTTATTACCCACGTCTTTATTGAGGTAGTCAACCGTATAGCCAGCCTTTTGTGCCATTTCTTCATAAGTTTTTCCTTCCCAAGATCCCTGAAGCACTATCATCTCAACATCACTCAGGTATTTCCCCATCTTTTTGAAGACGAGTTGCTCAGCCACTTGTTTGGCCTCTGTCCAATTTAATTCCGAGTCTAAGTTCATCACATCGTAGTTCCTTTTACTAGCTCACCAATTATAAGATTGATCAGATTCAATATTTTTAGCTCTAATCTTTAACTTTAAAAACAGAAATTTCTGACTGTAAAGCTTGAGCGGAATCATTCAATCTTTCGAGAACTAAATGGGTATCATGTAATGAATAAGCGGTTTGTTCAGAGCCTTCACTTAATTGTTCCATTGCCTCTCGAATATGTTGTGCGCTACGGGATTGTTCGTCCATACTTTTACTGACTAATTCAAAGCGAGGGGTAATACGTTGTACCTGTTCAATGACTTGGGCAATTTGATGACTGATATTACCCACATCTTGCACACTACTACTTACTTCTTTATTAAATTTATCCATTTCCATCACCCCTGTAGAAACTGCAGATTGCATCTCTTTAACCATCTGTTCAATTTCCAAAGTTGCCACTGCAGTTTGGTCTGCTAAACGACGAATTTCTCTGGCAACAACAGCAAAACCAGCACCATATTCTCCTGCTTTTTCGGCTTCAATCGCAGCATTTAAAGACAATAAATTGGTTTGATCAGCTACCTTGGTAATGGTTAAAACCACACTATTAATATTATGGGCTTTTTCACTCATAACTCCTAATTTAGAAGCAATAGAAGTGGTAGCTTCTGCCAATTGACGCATAGTCGTTTCCATTCTACCTAAATCATCTTGACCTTGGTTAGCGGCGGTGGCGGTACTTTGAGACAGTTCTGTAATTTGCTCCATTGTTTTTACTAATTCTTCTGAAGTATTAGCAATTTCTTGAGCCGTTGTTGTCACTTCATTGGTTGAGGCAATTTGTTCGGTTAAAGTTGCTTCTAATTGTTTCCTAGATGCAGCCATTTGTGTCGTAGAACTGGTAATAGAAATCCCCGATTGTTGTACCTTAGAAATCAAAGAATTTAGGGTGTGAATCATTATTTTTAACGCTTCTAATAATTGACCGACTTCATCATGAGAAACAACTTCTAATTCTGCGGTTAAATTTCCCGCAGAAACTGCTTCAGCCAAATCAACTGCTTGCCCTAAAGATTGGGTAATGCTACGAGTAATCCAATACCCTAAACTGAGGATAGTAATAATACTAATAATAAAAGTAATCGAAACAATATTAACTGTATTTTGTTGATGTTGTCTAGCAATTTTAGCTGACTCTTTAGATGAATTAACAACTTGATCAACAAGGGCAACATTTTTATCTTTGAGTCCATCTTGAGAAGACTGAACTTTTGCCCCAATATTCTTTGCAGCAGCGATTTGCTCGCTATTAATTAGACTAAAAACTTCTTCGGCCTGAGTATTATAATTAATATGAGCTTGTTCATAATCATTTAAACTTCTGGCAATTTCTCTAAAATCCTCTTCATCTTTTTGATTATTGGCAAGGTCGATTTGTTTTAAAATTAGACTCTGAGAGGATTCGATCGCCGTACGAACCCTACTTTGGTTATTGAGAAAGTTGGTACGAGATTGGTTAAAATTTGTTTTATTAGTAGGATTATTAGGACTATTAACCCCGGCAATATAAGCTTTCTCAAAGTTAAGAACTTGTTCGAGTTGATTTTCCTGCATTTGAATCAAATTTTGAATCAAAGAAAGATCCTGTTCTGACATTTGTCTGACTTCAGCATACAATTTCGACATCCCTAACCAAGTAACAACTGCACCCACTCCCATAATGACTGCTGAAAACACCAACAGCCCTAACAGTTTGGATTCAATGGTCATTGATTTATAAAACTTCATAATTCCTACCCTAAAGATTATCTAATCGTTGAATGCGATTTTTAAGCACAGCAGCCCCTTTTGCATCTCCCTGATGCTCTCGCAGCAAAGCCAAATGAACTAACGCTTCACGATAATTGGGCCGCAGATAAAGGGCTTTCTGAAAGTATCGTTGGGCCTGTTCATTATCTCCCTGTGCTTGACAAATTTCTCCCCATAATAGATAACCAGCAGCATCAATGGGATTACGTTGGAGATAGTTTTGACAAGACTGGGCTGCTTCTTTTAATTGTCCCTGATTAGCGAATTGTTGTGCTATTTCTAAAGAAGAAAGTTGTTTTTTTTCCGGTTTTGCTAAAGATAGGGGTTGTTTTTTTTGTCGTTTAATCAGTGGGGAGGGTTTAACAGGTGGCAAACGATGAGGTGAAGGCTCTAAGACTTTTTGATAAGCAAATGCAGAAGGATAATTCATAAAGCGAAAGGAAGGAGATTTAACTAAATTGCTTTCTGCTGCACCAACAAATAATAAGCCTCCATTGTCAAGCAACTGCTCTAAAGTTGTGAGAACACGATTGCGGGCTACTCCATCGAGATAAATCAACAGATGACGACAAAAAATAACATGATAGGGAGGATGAGTGGGCAACCAGGGGGAAAGAATATTTTTTGTCCTAAACTTAACTTGTTGACGAATAGACTCGCAGATTTGATAGTAATTCTGTCGAACCTCAAAAAATTGCTGATTTTCTACCCTGTCATGGGAACGAAAAGAATTTTTGCTATAAACTCCCTTTCTGGCTTTGGCTAAAGCTTTTTTACTAATATCGATCCCCTCTACCATAAATTGTTTTGAGGTTAGAGGAGAGTTGAGTAAAGTCATGGCAATAGAGTAAGGCTCCTCCCCCGTTGAACAAGGAATACTCAGTATTCTTAGAGTTTCTTGGGGATGGGTGGGTAGCCATTGGTTTTTAACATAATCTTGCAGACAAAAAAAAGCATTGCGATGACGAAAAAACCAAGTTTCCGGAACTACTACTTGTTCGACCAATTCCTGAAATTCTTGGGCTGAAGACTGCAAGCGTTTTAAATAGTCTGAGAGGTTATCGAGTCCACAAGCTTTTTGACGGCATTCTATAGCCTTGGTGAGTTGTCTTGAGCCTATTTTTCCCGAACCCAAGCCCATTTTTTGGGTAAGTAACTTTTCAATGCCTTGATATTTTTGATTCATGTGATTATGTGCGATTTTCAGGCAATAACCAGGTTCGTTGACCATCCGAAAGTAACCTATCCACTCTTAATCTTTGTATCATGCCATCTTTTTCGGGAATCATCTCCCCTAAGTAAGCGGCCAAGTCTGAATTGACTTCTGTGGAAATCCATTCGCTTTCGGGTTTATAGAGAGTATCTGTCACTCTTTCTGCCATCAGGCCAAGGTAGCGGGTTCTACCATCAGGCAGGGGATAATTTACTATGATAATGCGAGTGCTAAGACAATGGCGACAGGGATAATCCCCAATTAGGTAACATAAATCAATAGCAGGCACTATTTTACTGCGATAGTTAAATACCCCGGCTACATATTTGGGAGCTTGGTAAAGCTTTCTTAGGTCAAGTTGTGGAATAATCTCGACAATTTGTTTACTGTCGATGGCGTATCTTTCATCACCAAGATGAAATATGAGTAAGAGCATGGGGAATGGGGAATGGGGAATTGAGAATGGGGAATGGGGAATTGAGAATGGGGAATGGGGAATTGAGAATGGGGAATTGAGAATTGAGAATGGGGAATGGGGAATTGAGAATTGAGAATTGAGAATTGAGAATGGGCAGAAAAAATAAGTTATAAAGTCTCAATTAATCTATTTAAAGTTCGCTCTGAAACATAAACTTTACTGGTATTATGACAACAGTTTTTATCTCAATAGAGGAACAATGAAAATCAAGATCACCCCCACACTGAACTTAATGAAAATAGTGATAGACATAATTTAAAACTTTGACGATATGAGGGAAGCATGGAAACTAATCAAGGGAAAACGACAACATTTAAGATAGAATAGTCGAGATTTAAAGTGAGGAGTGCATTGTGTTGAGGAAAGTCAAGTGGAAAGAAAATAAACTTTTGGGGATAAAAACCGTCATTTTTTCCTCAAAATCCCTATTAAGACTATTATCATCTACCATTGTCTATAGTTTACTCATAACCCCTTCCCATGCACTCCTGGGAAAAGTTGGGGTAGTAAGAAGTCCTGAAAACCAACAGCAATGGGTATCTATTCGTAACCGTCTCTTAGCTACTAACATCCAATTTTGTATCATTGAAGCAGAAGAATGGACAACATTAGAAGACCTCAGAAACGTCCGTACTTTGTTCTTACCAAACGTTGAAACCATCACCGGACAACAAGCAGAAGCCTTGCAAAGCTGGGTACAAGGAGGCGGCAATCTTATTGTCTCAGGTCCAACGGCCAATCTTTCAGAATCATCGGTTAGAAGCGATTTACAGGCCCTTTTTGGAGCTTATTGGGGTTTTACTAACTCTCGCCCCTCTAGTTTAACAGTGGAAGATACGTCTCAATTTCCCCTAGTTAAACCGAGCAACCTCAATGAGAGTTTAGTGGGAGGTGTGATCATCCCCAGTTCCCTGACAGCGCAAACGGTAGCTGTCTGGTTGACAGAAGACAATCCTCCTGGTGTGGTGGTTAATGAACAGATTACCTTCTTAGGCTGGCGTTGGGGTGTTGAGGGGGTTACCTCGGCTACCTTCGATTTGAGTTGGTTAAAAGCAGTTTTAAATCGTTACGGAATCAGCGAAAACAATCAATTGACGGTCGAATCTTCACCGGATCAAGATCCCTTTGCCATTCCTTCGTGTAACTTAGTTAATTTGACCCCAAAGTCTCCCCCCTTCCCAATTTTACCCCCTGTTTTTATCCCTGAATCGGAAGAAGTTCCCTCACAAAGCGATCCTCAATTGGATAACGAACCGATCATAGAAATAGATCCGGATCTCTCTCCTGACTCCTCTGTTCCTTCTTCAAACCTAATTAGCGATCGCAGTTCTTCGAGTTTTCGCTATGCCAAACTTTCTCCTGGGCAGGTGCAAACCATGACGGAAGAGTTATCCAATCTCATAGTTCGTTTTGAAAGTACCCTTTTTGCAGCCCAAGTTCACAGCCAAACGTCTCCCCTCTCTTTGCGTGAGTCTCAAGAAGCGGTGAGAGATGCGAAAATTAGCTTAGAAAACTTTAAGAAATTAGTCAGTCAACGACAATATACCCAGGCTCGACAACTGTGGTTAAAAGCCCGTCGTAACCTCTGGGATCATTATCCAACAGATAGTCAATTTACTCAGCCGGAAGTACGAGCCATGTGGTTAGATCGGGGTAGTATTGTCAAAACCCGATCAGAGGCAGAGTTAGCGGTTTTATTTGATCGTATGGCCCAAGCGGGTATTAATACAGTGTTTATGGAAACGGTTAACGCAAGTTATCCTATTTACCCCAGTCGTGTGGCCCCAGAACAAAATCCCTTAACTAAGGGTTGGGACCCACTCAAAGCGGCGGTGAAATTAGCCCATGAACGGAATATGGAACTTCATGCTTGGGTGTGGATCTTTGCTGCTGCTAACCAAGGTCATAATAAAGTTTTAGAGTTGCCAGAGGACTATTTAGGTCCAGTTTTGTCTCGTAACCCTGATTGGGGAGTGATGGATCAAGATGGCAATTATTTTGATCAGGGTCAACAATTTAAAAAGGCATTTCTTGACCCAGCTAATCCTAGAGTACAAAAATATTTATTATCTTTATTGGATGAAATTGCCCGCAATTATGATGTAGATGGCATTCAGTTTGATTACATTCGTTATCCATTTCAACAACCTCAAATCAATCAAACTTTTGGTTATAGTAAGTCCTCTCGTTATTTGTTTAAAGAAATGAGCGGGGTTGATCCCATCGAAATTTCCCCAAGTCATCCCTTATGGAATGAATGGACAGGGTTTCGCATTCGTCAAATTGATAGTTTTGTTGCCACTGCTTCTAGTCACCTAAAAAAGATTAATCCTGACTTGATTATTTCTGCTTCAGTCTTTCCTATTGAACGACGGGATCGTTTATTTCGTCTGCAACAAAATTGGGAAGAATGGATGGAACAGGGATGGGTAGATATAATTGTTTTAATGACTTATGCCTTGGACACTGGAAACTTGGAAGAACGTACCAAATTATTGTTTAATGAGAGTTTACCCAAGTCTTCTTTAGTCATTCCTGGCCTAAGATTATTAAAGGTTCCCGATCCGGTGACGATTGACCAATTACAATTGGTTCGTAGTATGCCCATTAGTGGGTTTTCTCTGTTTGCAACGGAAAATTTGACCCCTTCTTTACAAAGTATCCTCAGTAGGATTCAACTTCCAAAAACCCGTCAACCTTTACCTTATCGTCAACCATTTCAAACTGCTTTACTGCGTTATCAAGCTCTACAAAAAGAGTGGGATTTTTGGGCTAATCAAAAACAGCAAAAAGTTGATAAAAATACCTTGAAAAAAATTAATGATCAAAGTAATCAATTAGGGTTAGTATTGGAACAGGTATCTGCCAACCCATCCCCTCCCAATATCAGATTAGCTCAACAAAGTTTAAGGCAATTTAAACAACGATTTCCCAACTGGATGAGAAGTCATAAACAAGTTAATTTTCATCAAATTAAAGTGTGGGAAAATCAGCTAAAAACCTTAGAAAAATTATTAGTCTATGGAGAAAGAAAAATGATTGAACAGGAAAAAATGAAAAGATTTCGGTAGTCTTCTTACCAGAATAATTTTAGATTTATTAATGAGTTATGTGTTGTGAAATCAACTTATTAGCAAGTTGTAAAAATCAAAAAACAATGCAAGAATCTATCTTCAGAAAAACAGCTATTCCTATTATTTTTAGTAGTCTTATCTTAGTCATTATTTTTGGAGTCTTATGGATTCGAGATAGGAATAGAATAACCACTTTAACCCTATTTACAGGCAGTGAAAGCGGACAATATTATGCTTTTGGTCAAGCTTTGGCTAAAGTAATTGATAAGCATAATTCCCGTATTAAAATTGAGGTCAAAAAAAGTAAAGGATCGTTAGAAAATGTTCAACAACTGGATGAGAAAAAAGCTGACTTAGCCTTACTTCAAAGTGATACCATTATTAGCTCTTCTACTAAAGCTGTTAGCTTTCTTTTTCCTGAATTATTCCACTTAATTGTCCATAAAGATGCCAATATTAATAGGATTAATGATCTAGAAGGAAAAAGAATTGCTTTGATGCCTGAAAAAAGTGGCTCTTATGCTATGTTTTGGGCATTACAAGATCACTATCAACTCGATATTGATCAACTCGAAACCACTCCTTTGTCTCCTTTTGAAGCTCATAAAGCATTAAATAATAGAGAGGTTGATGCGTTATTTCAGGTTATTTCTTTAGAAAATCCTGCGGTGGTTCAATTACTAAAAAATACCCAACTCAAACTAATAGGTATTGATCAAGGATCAGCTTTACAATTAGATGTTCCTACTTTAGAAGTTATGTCTATTCCTAAAGGTGCTTATCATGGAGGAATTCCCATTCCACCTGAAGATTTACCTGGGATCGGAGTACGAGCAGTTTTAGTCACAAGGAAACAGATTAATCGAGAAATAATTTTTGAAATTACCCGTATTTTATACGAAGCGAGGAATGATTTAGTAAAAGAATTTTTACCCGCAGCAATGATAGATGAAGCGAATAGTGTTGATAATCATCGAACTTTAGGGTTTTCATTTCATCCTGGTGCATTGGACTATTATAATAAAGGAAATCCCAGTTTTATTGTAGAATATGCTGAACCTATAGGATTATTTGTGTCTGTTTCAATGTTAATCATATCAGGGATTTGGCAACTCCGTTTATGGTTAGCAGGTAAACAAAAAAATAGAGCAGATTTATATAATTTACAACTGTTACAAATGATTGATGAGATTCAAACGATAGAAACTTTAGAGCAGTTAGCTAAGGTTAAATATCAGCTATTAGAAATGTTAGATAAAGTGATTATTGATTTAGATAAAGATTTGATTAGTCCTCAATCTTTTCAGTCTTTTACCTTTCCTTGGCAAGTTGCTTTATTAACTCTTCACCAAAGAGAAAATTTATTAATGAGACTTTAGCTAATTTAAAGCCCAAATATAGCCAAGACACTAGCATTATTCTTTAACCAATTATAAAATTGAATGTTAAATGGATACACCAATCCTATGAGAAATAGATGTTAGGAAAAAATCAATTGTTGCCCAGAAAATAATCTTGATACCATCAACATAATTTTCTCCTGAAAAGTACAATGAGCAGCTAATTTTACTAAAGTTATTCTCACAGAAACAATAACTTTACCCGTCCCCAATCTTGTTTCTTCGGCAGAAGCCTGAACTGGAGTTTAGACTAAACACTCATACTGTATAGTCTAGTCTAACAATGCTTTTAACTCTTACCTCCTGATTTCTAAAGCCTCTTTTTGTGTACAATAAATATAGCCATTTTTGCCGATTTTTAACACCCTATCAGGGTTCAAAGAAAGTCACAGACTGTATTTTAAATTTTCCGACAGGTCTAATGGAGTGGAAAGCGTGTCGAAAACAGCACCTAGGGGGTATGGTAGACTCCATCCCCCATATAAATAAGATGAGCGATCAGCGAATTCGATTAAGCAAATAGGTTAAACTAAGAAAAACTAAAAAATATTAGTAATGTAAGGAGAATTAAACTTTATGAAAAGAGTAATCAAACAGATAATTAATAAGTTTGGCTATGACATTGTACGAACAGATCGGATTACAAAAAAGCCTTTAACTGATATGAAGGAATTTTTGCATAATGATCATCCAATTATTTTTGATGTTGGTGCCAATGTGGGACAATCTATTGAAAACTTTCGAGGAGTTTTTCCAAAATGTACAATTCATTCTTTTGAGCCAAGTCCTAGAACTTTTGAAATACTAAAACAGAAAGCACCTAAACTTGAAAATCTATACTTATGGAACTATGCACTTGGATCATCTTGTAAATCAATGAATTTTCTAGAAAACTCTTCTTCAACGATGAGTTCTTTTTTACCTATTAGCGAGTATGGGTGGGGAAAAGTTATAAAAGAAACATTGGTTGAAGTGAAAACAATTGATCAATTTTGTGAGGATAAAGGTATTGAACATATAGATATTTTAAAATCTGATACACAAGGGTTTGATTTAGAAGTATTTAAGGGTGCTGAAAAGACAATTCAAGCGAACAAAATTGGGCTTATTTATTTTGAGATAATTTTTTCTGATATGTATAAAAATCTTCCTTCATTTAGTGAAATATATGATTTTTTAATAAGCCGAGATTTTTTGTTAGTTACTTTCTATAAATTTCATTATCAAAAGAACTTAGCAAGTTGGACAGATGCTCTTTTCGTTCATAATTCCTACATTCAATGAAAATGTCATACTTTCTTTTATTGCTTCGTTAAAGATACCATAGAGTTATAAAAAAGCTAAATGTAATTTAAAAACTTATATTAATGTCTCTTCTAGACCTCTTTTCTTTACGCTTAAACTCTAGTTTTTGACCCTTGCCTTCCAATTTGTGACCTTTCTATTAACGACACAAAACTTATGTACAAAGATATTGGTCATTTTTTATTATTTTGTACCCCCTAGGCGCATCCCAGATCAATCCTATATCTTTTGGTTTATACTAAACTAAGTGTCGCACACGGAGGATTTATGAATATATCATTATTTGAGTTCATCAAACAAAAAAAGAATTCTCTTGAAAAGTTCTTACGCTACAAATTCATAAAACAAGTTTCTATTAAAGATGTTACTGAAGATATTAAACCATTAATATTATCTGAGAATAAGATTCCTACTCCAGAAATAAAGAGGATGGTTTTTAGTAATTTTTCTAATTCTTCTAATGTTGATTCATCAGAATTTTATGATATCCATCCTATTTACACAGCAACTCTTAAAGATGTCATTTATTATGCAAAATATTATTCTTTATTTACAAAATCAAGAAAACTTATTTTAGAATCAGTAGGACATTATACTAATCATTTTAAGCCAGATCAATTTAGCTTAAATAAGTTATATTTTAGCCAAGTAGAAACGTTACCAGGAGTCTATAGTACGATACGTGCTATGACTAACCATAAGAATTACTATCATTGTTTAATTGACTATATTCCTAGAGTTTATTTGTTAGATCAACCTAGATATAAAAATGAGGAAATTAAATTACTTTTATGCAGTTCACCTACTCAAACGGAAAACTTTTTTTTAAAAAAATTATTGCCTAACCATATCAAACCCATGATTATAGATCCTAATCGATTATACTGTTTAGAAAAAGTTATTTTTCCAAGCATGATGACTCGTCGTCAAATAGGATATTTACCACGGCCTTATATTGAATACTTAATCTCTAAAGTTGCCCCATTACGAAAAAGAAATAGAAAAAATCGCATTTTTATTTCGCGTTCAAAATCAAAAACCCGTCGAATTCATAATGAAGATGAATTGTTTACTCTCTTAGAAAATTATGGATTTAAAAAATATTATTTAGAAGAGTTACCTATTGAACAACAAATAGAGTTATTTTATGATGCAGAAGCTGTGATTGCAACTCATGGAGCAGGTTTAGCTAATTTAATATTTTCAAGTAATATTAAGGTATTAGAATTGTTTCCGACTAGCAAATGTTTCTTCCATTATTACTATTTATCTAAAGCACTTAATCATTGCTATGACTATTGGTCTAATCCTGAAGGTTTTACTAAAAATGTCGAAGAATTTACGGTCAATTTATCAGAAATTTCTAAATTTTTAAAAACATTAAAAGATTAAGCCTCCTCTTTGATTGCCTTTAAGTGCTAGGCAATGATCAGCGCTTTTTGAGTGGAGTAGTTGGCCAATATCGGTTTGAGTTCCTATGGCATCAATGGTAACTAGTGTAGCTTGGGGAAAGTAATCCCGCATTTTTCACAAATTTTGCCCTACCTAAACCTAAAACATTGATTTAGTCTAAGTTTGACCTGGGTTTGATAAACGACTTAAAAATGACAGTGTTTTATGTTGAGCGATCGCTTGAAAAATAAGTAACATCTGTTCCCTAGCTGATTAGTGATCGGTTTGTGAGAAATGCAGGGCTAATATAAAGTATATTGAAGTCTGAACCATAAAGAATATAAATAAATAGTGAGTAATGACTTCAATGACAAATGGAAACAAAAAAATTATTTATGATATCGGTGCTAATAACGGAGATGATGTCCCTTATTATTTGAAGAAAGCCGATATCGTTATTGCTGTCGAGGCCAATCCAATCCTTTGTGAACAAATGCAGAAACGATTCGCACTAGAGATTCAACAACAGAAACTGGTTATTGAAAATTGTGTTCTGACAGCAGGGAATGAAGTTACAAGTGTTCCCTTCTACATCCATAAAAATAACCATGTGCAAAGTCAGTTACCTGCTCCAAAATATAGACTTAAGAACTACGAAAAAGTCTTCCTACCTGGGAAAACTGTCAATCAACTCTTTGACGAACACGGAGATCCCTATTACGTCAAGATCGATATCGAGCATTATGATCATGTTATCCTTCGATCACTTTTCAATAATGACATTCGACCTAGGTATATTTCTGCTGAATCTCATTCTATTGAAGTATTTCTTTTATTGGCGAGCCTTGGAAATTACGACCATTTTAAAATTGTTAATGGTCCGAGTGTTAAAAACACATATTATAATTGGCCTATAAGTACGATTAGTGGAGAAGAAAGGTACTCATTCCCCCATCACTCAGCTGGACCATTTGGAGAAGATGTGGCTGGGGAATGGATTAATTCAGAAAGTCTTTTCCGCAGCCTATTAGCTGATGGATTAGGTTGGAAAGATATCCATGCTAAGGAACCAGAGAAATATATGCTAGGGAGAAAGCCTAGTTTCCTTTGGCGGATAAGATATCGGTACTATTTTTTGAGATGGAAAATATCTCGCTCTCAACGGCTTAAGAGAATTAGGGCTTTACTGAAACTGGGGACTTGAAACTATAGGCTAGGATGAGGCCAAACAGTAAAAGCTAGAATGTTTTTAGCTTCCCTGCGAGAAGCCTCGCACTGTACCGACAGGTAAGTCTTTGTTGGGTGTGGTCAAATGTCGTTGGTCAGATTGAACGCCCAGGTTTAATCTGATCTCAGAGTTGATGACACAATCAATCGGCAAGCGATCGCTCTTAAAGCTTGTTTCTGGAAAAAAAGAAGAGAGATGTTTATTTTGAGAAAGTTGATGCTAATTTTACCAGTCAAACTTGTCCTAATTATGGTGTATTTACTGGCAAAAACGACTTGTCTCAACGAGTGCATGAATGTTCTAATTGCGGTTTTATAACCAATAGGGACGTTGCTGCTGCGATGATTGTAGAGCAACGTGGATTTGCAGGCCTCGGACTGGGGGTAAAGCTGTCTGTGGAGGAAGAGGTGATCGGGAATGTCCCTAAACCCCGCGCCGTGGAACGGCACAAGGGAACGCACACCCAGCAAGTCATCTAGAGCTTCCCGTAGAAACAGGAAAGCCTCATAGTGATATGGGGAAGCCCGCCCCGTACCCATAAGTTCATATTTTAATGGGGTTGAATTTGCGCAGAAACAATCATTTCTTGATTGGACAATTTAACTAAGCGATCGCCTTGTCCATCTTTGCCCCATATTTTAATATTTTTAGCTTCGAGGATCAGAGGTTTATTTTGACTGGTTAATAAGGTAACTTTGTCCTGATTAGAAACTTCAATCATGGCGCATAAATTATCTGTTTTTTGAGCAAACTGTAAGGCTTGGGTCCCAATATCTCCTAATTTTGTCATGCGTAACCCTGTCACATTTAAGCGTTTACCATAGCCAAGTTTAGACACTAATAAAACAGTCTTATTATCATCAAGAGTAACACAACCGATAATGGTTTCTCCATAGCGTAATTTTAAGGCTTGATTTCCTTGAGAATTACGTCCCATTATGTGAATGACTTCATCGACAACCGGAAAGCGTAAAATACGACCAGTAGACATGGCAATGGCAACTTCTTCTCCTTCTTTAGTAAGAGAAATATAGTTAAGGGAATCATTATCTTTTAGCTTAATTAAAACCAATCCTCGATTGGTTAAACTTTCTAGTTCTGACAGGTTAACCCGCTTTATTTTTCCTTGATTGGTTAACAATAATAAATCTTGATTTTCCGAATTTTCTGACAAGAAGAAAACGGAGATGACTTTTTTACTATCTCGCTGTGCACTTTTAGGCAATAAACTTAATAAAGGTATGGATTGAATATCAATAGGAGGAACTTCCGCAACATTTACAGGATAGGCTTTTCCAATGTCAGTAATAACTACAAATTGCTCTTTTTCTTGGATCATTTCGCTATAACTAACTAAATGATTATTCGGTACTGAATGATTAGGCGATCGCCAGCAAATAGTCCCTTGAACTGTTATTTCTAGTAGTGCATCTTTGGGGGGAGTTTGAGGAGTAAAAAGGCTAAGAGTTTGAATTTTATCCTCTGATTTTTCTTCTATTTTTGCTGTAGATACTTTCTCAGTTTTTTCCTGTTTTGGCGATATTTTTTCTGCTTTTTGTTTAACAATTTTAGTGCGTCTTTCATCACCATATTTACGTTTAAGCGATCGCAGTTCTTTTTTGAGAACTTTTAAAAATTCCTGCCGTTCTTTTAAAAGGGTTTCTAACTCATTAATTCGTTGTTGTAGTTGATCATATTCAGCTTGTAATTTTTCTCTTTCTAATCCAGTTAAGCGACGCATAGGCATGGCTAAAATACCGTTAGCTTGCTCTTCACTTAAATTCAATTCTTGCTGAAAATGTTGCTTAGCCGTTGTGCCATCTGCTGCATTACGTAAAATATCAATCATGCGATCTAAGTCGTTTAAAGCAATCAATAATCCTTCCAAAAGATGTAAACGATTACGACAATCTTCTAGTTCATGATTGTATTGGCGGGTTAGGGTTTGTTCTCGAAATTTGAGAAATTCTTCTAATAGTTGACGCAGGGATAATTGACGGGGTTGATTATCCACCAAGGCCAACATAATGGCCCCAAAATTTTGTTGTAGAGGGGTTTTTTTATACAACTCTCTCAACACAGTTTTAGCTACTGCATCCCGTTTTAACTCGATCACCACTCGCATTCCCGTGCGATCGCTTTCATCGCGAATATCAGCAATACCTTCTAAGCGGCCATTGTTCACCAAATCAGCAATTTTCTCAATCCAAGCCGACTTATTAACTTGATAGGGTAATTCCGTGACGATAATCGCTGTTCGCTCTTTTCTTCGTTTTTTCCCCACATCCATGCGTTGAATGCTCACCACACCCCGTACAGGGATACTGCCTCTACCACTGGTATAAGCAGCTTCGACCCCTTGAATATCGATAATTTCTCCCCCTGTGGGAAAGTCCGGACCTGGGATCAGTTTCCATAGTTTCTCATCGGATAAGTCGGGGTTATCGATCAAAGCAATTAACCCATCCACTAATTCCCCCAAGTTGTGGGGGGGGATATTTGTGGCCATCCCTACCGCAATACCAGTACACCCATTGAGCAATAAATTGGGGAGTTGGGCGGGTAAAACAACCGGTTCTTGCTGAGAATTATCAAAGTTGCTACTAAAATCAACAATTGCCTCACTAATCTCTGTGAGCATGGCTTGATCGCCTATGGGAGAGAGTCGTGTCTCTGTGTAACGCATAGCTGCCGGGGGATCGTTATCTACCGAGCCAAAGTTACCATGTCCCCCTAATAGGGGGTAACGACTGGAAAACTCCTGTACCATGCGAACTAAGGCATCGTAAACCGCTTGATCCCCGTGGGGATGGTATTTCCCCAACACATCCCCCACCACACGAGCGCATTTACGAAAGGGCCTATCGGGGGTTAAGCCTAGTTCGTGCATGGCGTAGAGAATGCGACGATGAACAGGTTTGAGGCCATCTCGCACATCTGGTAAGGCTCGTCCCACAATGACACTCATGGCATACTCTAAATAGGAACGTTGCATCTCTGCGTGCAAAGCTGTGGGGATAATTTCACCAGTTCCTACGAGTTTCAACTTTTGTGCCATAAGTGTTTCTTTCCTTTTGAGTTAACCATTTTAGGGAGTGTCCCTATTATTTACAGGATACTGCATTCAAAGCCTACCCACTGTCCTGTAGGGCTGGGATATAGAATGCCTAACGGGGTTTTTAACGTGACAAAAACTTTATGTTATCATGACCAACCACTGGCAGTGGAGAGAAATGAGGGTTAAAATCCCCCGTCTATGGGTACCTAGAAGTATGGTTAAGCGATACTTAAGTGTTGTCAATCAGAATGAGCGAATTACTTCCACCTCAAGTTAGAGGCTTGAAACAAGGAAAATTCTTCTTCTCTTGGTCCATTGGATATTGGGAGGAAACCTCCCCATCCCTCGACCGCTTTTCATACCCTTGAAAGAGGAGGCTTGGAACTCTTTTTTTCGGTCAAACAATTGCAGATTATAGATTTATTCTATGCCATATTTATGGTTATCTGTCAATACACGAGCCCCAGGATCACCCTTAATTTTTATAAAAAATTAATATTTGTTGATATTTTTTAGGAAAGATTTGGGAACTTTAATCTTGTATGACTTTTGAGTAAGTTTTCTTGTAAGTCAACTTATGAGTTTTCATACTAGGACTTTGGAGCTATTTAAGTTTAAAGCAAGTTTGCTTTAGTCAAGAAAAGTTAGCTGATTAGAAAGAGCTTGATCTATTTTTAATCAGACAGTGTAACAAAGTCTCAACATTGAAAATTATGTAATTGTACTACGATGTCTTTTCCTGAACAAAACGCTCACCTATCAGATCATTCGTCTTTAGCTATTCTTGGAATAGGATGCCGTTTCCCTGGTAAAGTTCATAGTCCCTCAGAATTGTGGCAACTACTGGTTCATGGCGTTGATGGGATTACTGAGATCCCATTAGATCCTTGGAATATCCAAAAACTTTATCATGAAGACAAAGAAAAAAAAGGGAAGGTTTATGTAAAAAAAGGAATATTTCTCGATAAAGTTGAGGAATTTGAGCATTTATTGTTGGGAATTTCTCCTAGAGAAGCAAATTGTCTTGATCCTCAACAAAAATTGTTATTAGAAGTCGCATGGAAAGCTTTTGAAACTCAAAGGACTTTAACATTCGAGTCTCTAGAACAGCTAGAAGAAAATTTACAAGCTTTCATAAATGGGGAAAAGGCATCAGGCATAAATCAAGATAATTTGATCAATGAACCCCGTTCAAAACTAGCATTTATCTTTTCTGGAATGGGTAAGCAATGGTGGGCTATGGGAAAAGGTTTGTTAGATGAACCTGTTTTTCGAGAAGTCATCCAACAATGCGATCACTATTTATCTTCTCTGGTATCCTGGTCCCTATGGCAAGAATTTACCGCCGATGAGAATCAATCTCGCGTTGATGAAACCGAAATTGGTCAAGTCTCCATTTTTGTCTTACAAGTTGCCTTAGCATCTCTGTGGCGATCTTGGGGAATTGAACCGGAGGTGATTATTGGCCATAGTGTTGGAGAAGTTGCTGCGGCTCATGTTGCAGGTGTTTTGACATTAGAACAAGCCTTAGAGGTAATTGTTGGTCGAAGTCACTGTCAAGGAAAATTAGCTGAATATACGACTGCTTTAGAGGCTATTGCCGAGACATTAGAAGCAGAAGACATTTTATATCGCAGACTAAATGTGGAAGTTCCTTCCTATAGTCCGATAATGGATGAAATTAGCGAAGAAGCTCATGAAACCTTACAATGTCTGACACCTAAAAAACCAAGCATTCCTCTTGTCTCAACCGTTACTGGCAAGTTTGTGGTTAAAGCTCTTGAATTTAAGAAAGCTCTGATCTCATCACAAGAACGTTAGCTTATTATTCATAACAGCATATTAGACCAGTAAGAGTTGTGAACTACCTACGCTCGTCTAAGGACAGAGCGTAGGCTTCTGGTATCCCCTTAAGAACTGCTAGAACTTCCTTCGTGGTACTATCGGTTTTAGATTTAACAAAATATTTTTGAGGGAAAAACCTTCTGGTAAAGGACGATGCCATCTTACCTTTAACCAGCCACCCAGCTTGGAAATAGAAAGATAAAGCCATTTCTTTTCTACTCTTTTAATCTTAATCGCTTGGGATTCTATTCTCAGGTTACGATTGGGAAATGCCATAGATTGTATTTCTTTCCTGATAAGGGCGTTTCAGGGAGGCGATCGCTTGTTGTAAGGTTTTCACGTCCATACAAGTGCCTCCAGTGGCTCCTGCCATGGTGGTAATATGTTCTTCCATTAAGGTGCCACCAAGATCATTACAACCCCATTTCAATGCTTCTACGGCTCCATTCAAACCTAGTTTTACCCAACTGGGTTGATGATTGCCGATCCATTTACCAAGGAAGAGGCGGGAAACGGCGGTTAAAAGTAATGTATCTTGAAGGCTGGGTTGTTCTCGTTGAACACGATTTTTTAGGGCTTTGGGGGCATCTTTTCCTACAAAGGGTAGGAGAATAAATTCAGTTATTTTTCCAGGATAGTTATGGTTGATAGCAGTTTTTTGTAAGTTTCTAATCTGACTTAAATGTTTGATTTGTTGTTCTGCTGTTTCAATATGTCCACATAACATGGTACTGGTGGTATATAATCCTAAACGATGGGCTAAACTAACAATTTCTAGCCAAGTTTGACTGTTAATTTTTTCCGGACAAATAATCCGTCTCACGGTGTCGTCTAAAACTTCGGCTGCGGTTCCTGGCATTGAGCCTAAACCTGCTTTTTTTAAGCCTAGAATAACATCGATATAGGTCAATTTATCTTCTCTGGCAATAAATTGGATTTCTTGGGGAGAAAAGGCGTGTAGATGAAGTTGGGGGAAAGTTTCTTTAATAGTACGAATTAATTGTTGATAGTATTTTAGGGAACTTCCTTCTAGTTTAGCTTGAGGGTTTAAGCCTCCCTGCATACAAATTTCCGTTGCTCCCTTTTTCACTGCTTCGGTTGCTTTTTCAATAATTTGTTCTATACTAAGCCAAAATGCTCCGTCTTGTTCGGGATCACGTCGAAAGGCACAAAAGTTACAATGTTGCTCACAAATATTGGTAAAATTAATGTTCCGATTAATAATATAAGTGACGGTATTCCCTACTTGTTTTTGTCGCAAGTTATCGGCACTTTGGCGAATTTTATTGATTATAGTTTCATCCTTTTGAGACAGAAGTAGCATAGCATCGCTTTCTGATAACTCCCACTCATTTTCTACTTGTTCTAAAATGTTTGTTATGGATTTGACTTGACTAACCATAAGAATCTATTAATAATTATCCTATTGTCGTTTAATTATTATATCAGAATATTTCTTATTTTAAATCGGTACCTTAATTTATGAAAGTTTCAGCAAAACAGATTAATCTTCTTCTTTTATTATCTATTGCTATCGCTGTTCTATTGAGAATAATTTATTTAGATAGTCGAGAATTTTGGTACGATGAGGTTTTATCTTTGTTACTTTCAACGGGGAAAAAAGGTAATTATAATAATCCACAAGATACACCTATTTTATTGGCCAATTATACCAGTTTACTGCAGATTACTCTTGAAAATAGTTTTTCTGCTTTTTTGATAACAACTGAAAAGTTTCTCAAAGGTTTAATGGGAGAACCTCACCCTTTTTTATTTTTTTTACAACAATATATATGGTTAAGATTCTGGGGAAATTCAGAAGCAGCAATGCGGAGTATTATTGTTTTATTTAGCTTGGGTTCTATAGCCTGTGCTTATGGTTTAGGAAGACGATTATTAGGAAATCAAGGAGGTTTGTTATTCGCTGCATTATTGGGTTTAAATCCTTACTATCTCTTTCATTCTTTAAATGTCAGAATGTATTGTCCATTAGTGTTTTGGGTTTTACTCAGCAGTTGGTCTTTATTAGAATTGGTTACATTAAAAGGTTCAAGTTTCAAAAATAAAAATGATAAATTATATCAAGTATTTTGGATAGTATTATTGATTTTTTCTCTAGCATCGGGGTTGATGACATTTTATTATTTTGCAGTTTTTATGTTGGCTTTATCAGTATTAGTTTTATGGTTAGATAGACGCAGATGGTGGCAATATGCTGTTTATTTCATCGCTAGTGTTCTCATTACTATTCCTTGGGTTTTGTGGGGAACTAGACAACAATTAAGAAATGCTGATTTAGGAAGGTTTTCCAGTAAAGGTAATTTATTTATAAATCTATTCAAACATTTTCAACAGTTTCTTGATGTCTTAGGTATTCATTTATTAATTGGTGACTGGTCTAGTATTTTATCTCCTTTTATTATCACGTTAGCGGGATTTTTTGTGGTAATTATTTTAAGTTTCTGTAGTTTTTATCTTTGGAAAAATCAACAACATAAATTACTAACTATTGGCTTAATTATAGGTGTATTGCCCTTAGTTTTAATGCTAATAATAGATATTGTGACAGGAAAATTCACATTAGCATTTGGTTGGGGTCGTTCAGTAATTTTTGTTTTACCCGGATGTTTATTATTATTAGTTATCTATTTAGAAAAAGCCAATATTAAGTTTAAAAGTTTAGCAATTATAGGCATCCTATTACTCTATTTAACTATCAATATTACTGATTTTAGTTTACGTTCCCGTAGGATGTTTCATACAGTAGCAGATATTATTAATCAACAGCCAAACAGCCCCACATTAATTATTATGGATTCTCAAGCTTGGGGTCACGTTCTACGTTTAGCTTATTATCTTCCTGTGACTTCTCCCATTAGTTTACTATCCCAAAAGTCTAATAAATTTGTCTCTATTGTTGAAAAAAATCTTAATCAAAATACCCAAAATTATAACCGTATTTTATGGTTACAAAGTCATCGTCCGGTTTGGGGTAAACCAAGTACAGAAGAACAAAAACAACAAGTCAAAAACATTTTGAATCAAAGTTACAACTTACAACAGT
This sequence comes from Crocosphaera sp., assembly GCA_030064935.1. Lineage (GTDB taxonomy): Bacteria > Cyanobacteriota > Cyanobacteriia > Cyanobacteriales > Microcystaceae > Crocosphaera. The sequence goes on from JASJEA010000016.1 coordinate 28,547, forward strand.
CTCAAGCCTTATTAGGAACCTGGGAATTAGATAATTTTACACTCAATGTTTATCAAAAAAATAGGTAACTTTAGAACTTACATTGAGTTATGTTTTTTTAAACAAGACAATGAGGGTTTAAGACTGCTGATTTAAGTAAGTTGTATCCAAATTACCTAATATCAAACTCAGTTTTGTAGGGGTTTAACGCTGTTAAATTACCCTCATACTTTTCTCACAACTGAAACCTGATGGCTAGATCCGAAAATTAATATCTCAATGATGATGATCCGTCAAACTTTGGGCATACTAAGAGCATCATTATCTGAAATAATCTATGAAAACAATAGCAACGATTATCTTTGTTTTAAGCTTAATTTTTATAGGCGTAGGGGATAGTTTTTTGCCTAAACCCCTAAGCACTATCAGTAAAAATACCCGCACCCAGGTCAACAAAATTCTACTGAGTTTCACGCCTGATACAGACTTCGAGAAACCCAGCAAACAACGGAATCGACAAGTTGACGATATGGAAGAAAGGGTTAGAGGCAATCGGGATCAATTAGTCGAACAGCCCTAATTATCTTTTAACCAGCTAAACATCGCCCGTAAATCTTTGCCCACTTCTTCAATGGAATGTTCTGCTTCTTGACGGCGCATAGCGGTAAACCCTGGTTTACCGGATTGATTTTCTAAGACAAATTCCCGTGCAAATTGCCCCGACTGAATTTCTTGAAGAATTTGTTTCATCTCAGCACGGGTTTCATCGGTAACAATGCGTGGACCTCTGGTTAAATCTCCATATTCTGCTGTATTGGAGATACTGTCGCGCATTTTTGCGAGCCCCCCCTCCACAATCAAGTCAACAATTAACTTGACTTCATGAAGACATTCAAAATAAGCTAATTCTGGTTGATAACCAGCATTGACTAGGGTTTCAAACCCTGACTTAATCAGGGCAGATAGTCCCCCACAAAGCACCACTTGTTCCCCGAATAAGTCTGTTTCGGTTTCTTCTCTAAAGGTGGTTTCTAAGATCCCGGCGCGGGTTCCACCTATGCCTTTAGCATAAGCCATGGCGCGATCGCGGGCTTGTCCACTGGCATCTTGATAAACTGCAAATAAACAGGGAACCCCTTCCCCTTGTTCATAGGTACGACGCACTAAATGGCCAGGCCCTTTGGGGGCAATCATGACTACATCAACGGTTTTAGGGGGAACAATTTGACCGAAATGAATATTAAACCCGTGAGCAAAGCATAAAACCTTACCATCTCTCAAATTGGGTTCAATTTCTTCGGTATAAATGGTTTTTTGTACCTCGTCGGGTAACAAAATCATGATCCAATCAGCCGCACTGGCTGCATCTTCAACACTTAGCACTTTTAACCCGGCATCTTCGGCTTTTTGTTTGGATTTACTGCCTGGATACAGCCCCACCACCACGTTAACACCACTATCTTTTAAGTTCAGGGCATGGGCATGACCTTGGGAACCATAGCCAATGATAGCAACAGTTTTACCAGCTAATAAGTCAAGGTTGGCATCTGCGTCGTAATACATCCGAGCCATGAGGCTGTCTCCTATTTTTTTACAAACTCTCCATTATATATCTATAAGTCCTAGGGCGGCTATTTAGAGAATTTGTAATCTTTTCTTTTGTCTTTGGGGAATGACCCCAACAGGGGTGAAAACCTAACTGCTATTTTGAGTTTTTTGTCAAGAGCGGCTTGACAATTTCAGCTATTGGTAAATGTTTGATAATTTTTCTCTAACCGTTGTGCTAACCTTTCCACAGAAATACGGGGGGAAAAACGAGGGATCGTTTTTTCTCCTTCGGGTAACTGTAAGCGCAATACAGGAATTTCATATTGATAGGCTTCAAACCAGTCATCACGAGTGGTTATATCTCGTATTTCTAGTTCAACATTAAGGGTTTTAATCTGTCTTAATTTGCCTTCTAGTCCCTCACATAAATGACACCCCGGTTTACTATACAAAATAAGCTGCATGATTAATCACCTATCTACTGAGTGAAGACATTTCCTTTTGAGAGGGTAAGGGAATGGTGGGAAACACTTGTGCTGCTTGAGAAGCGATCGCCAGTTGCACTTTTGTTCCAATGGGTAACTGGGTTTGAATCGTCGTCCTCGCATGGATTTGACAACCGGAGGGGGTTCTTAAACAATAACGATATTCTCTTCCCAAAAATTGGCGATCGCTAATCACTACTTCTGCTGTGTCGTCCTGTTCTAACTTGATATCCTCTTGTCGGACCATCAATTCTCCTTCGGGAATATTTTCCCCAGAGTAAGGTAGTTCCCACTGACCAATTTCTGTGGTCCAGATTTGTCCTCTTCGTTTAGCAGGGATAAAATTAGCCTGGGTGACAAATTCCGCCACAAACCGAGATTTCGGACGGGTATAAATCTCTTCAGGGGTTCCCAATTGTTCGATTGTCCCAGAGGACATAACAGCGATTTTATCACAGATGGCCATGGCTTCTTCTTGGTCGTGGGTGACAAACATGGCGGTTATGCCGGTGCCTTTGAGAATGTGACGAATTTCGTGTCGTAATCTCAAACGAACTTGCACGTCCAAGTTACTTAGGGGTTCATCCAATAATATTAAGGCTGGTTTGGGGGCTAATGCTCTGGCTAAAGCGACTCTTTGTTGTTGTCCCCCTGAGAGTTGATGGGGATAACGTCTTTCGAGCCCTTCGAGTCCTACTAAGGTCAATACTTCGCCAATACGCTGTTTTATTTCTTTTTTAGGTAATTTCTTCTTATCTAAGCCAAAAGCAATGTTATCAGCAATGTTTAAATGGGGGAATAAGGCATAATCTTGGAATACCATTCCTGTATTCCGTTGTTCTGGGGGAAGTATTTTCTGAGCACTGGCTACCAAATTTCCCCCTAGTTCTATGGTTCCTGCGCTGGGTTGTTCAAACCCTGCAATCATTCGTAATAGGGTAGTTTTGCCACAACCAGATGGACCGAGTAACCCTAAAATTTCCCCTTGTGCTAAGTTAAAGCTGATTTGATCAACGGCGGCTATCTCCTGATGAGGAAATTGTTTAATAATTTGTTCTACTTGGAGAATAATAGAGTCTGTCATAGTTAGGGTGGTTTCTAGGGTGAATCAGAGGAATTTACAGTTAAAATTATCGATTATGATTTTAAAATTCGGGTAAGACCCTTAATTACTAATGCTTAGTTATAAGTATTATCAATAAGCACCTTTAATTGTTATATCCCATTTTTCTCATTTTTCAAATAGGAAATATTCGCAAGATTGTCAATGTTATCTAGAACACACTCCCATTATAACCATAATCCTCTCAACCCTGGTTTTGATACCATTTTGGTGCCTCAAGGGATGGAATACAAAGCTGTTGTCTCAGGAATAGCTAAAAAAACTTCAAAAATCAATATTATAGCTATTCCTGCTGGAATAGAACCCTTGACACGCTTTTTACAACAATGGCAACAAAGTAGAGAGTTTCTTGATAAATTACCGCAAGGATTGATTCTAATGGGGTTAGGGGGAAGCTTGTCCCCAACTTACTCGGTGGGAGATGTGATTTTGTACCGAGACTGTGGTTTGATGGATGATACTCAGGAAGAGTGGGGATGCTCAGACGAATTTTTGAGTGAGTGGGTGTTTGAGCAGTTAGGAAACACTAAGTTTTGGGGAAGGGGAATAACTAGCGATCGCATTATCTGCTCAGCTACAGAAAAGCTTTTATTAGGAAAAAAATATCAAGCCGATGTGGTGGATATGGAAGGAATGGCTTTGTTAAAGTGGAGTCAACAATGGGATATTCCTGTGGCGATGATTCGGGTAATTAGTGATAGTTGTCAGCAAGATTTACCTGATTTAAGTAAAGCATTTAATACAGATGGAAGTTTACAGCCTTTCATACTAACCCGTCAAATGTTGAAAAATCCGTCAAATTCAATACATTTAATTCGCAGTTCTTTGAAAAGTTTAGGAGTATTGAGTGAAGTTATCAATAAGATTACTGAAGGGTATTTTTAAGATTGGTTGAAATGCAGGGTATTGGTTGGACGATTAACCAAGGAAGAAATTATTTACAACAATATTATCAAAAGCGATCCCGTTCACAATTAACTGATAATCAAATCCAAGAATTTTTAGACGATTTAAAAACAAAAGTATGAAAAAGGTGGGACGATCCCACCCCCAAAAACGCAGGCTATATGTTTATTATCCCATCATATTCGTAAAGAAATCAATAGTTTCTTTTAAAACCATGACAAATTGATCAATTTCTTCATAGGTATTATAAAAATATAAACTTACTCTGGCACTTCCTGAAGCATCAAATAAACGATGTAAAGGTTGAGTACAATGGTGTCCGGAACGAATAGCAACCCCTTCATGATCTAATAAGGTTGATAAGTCACTTCCGTGTATTCCCTCAATATTAAATGCAGCTAAGGAGGCTCTTCCTTTTCCTTCTTGGGTAGGTTTTGGTCCATAAATCTTGATCTTAGGAATGTCTGCTAATTTTCTGAACAAATAAGCCGTTAATTCTTCCTCATAATCATGAATTTTATCCATACCAATATGGGTTAAATAATCAATAGCTGCCCCTAAAGCGATCGCTTCTCCAATAGCAGGGGTTCCGGCTTCAAATTTATGGGGTAATTCTCCACAGGTAAAACCATCAAAAAAGACTTCATTAATCATTTCTCCTCCCCCTAAAAAAGGAGGCATTTCTTCTAATATTGCTTGTTTTCCATACAAGAAACCTACCCCAGAAGGACCACACATTTTATGGCCACTAGCCACTAACCAATCACAGTCCATTTGCTGTACATTAATGGTCATATGAGGGACACTTTGACAAGCATCAATTAATACCTTTACTCCCTTTGCATGGGATAGTTTAATCACTTCTTGAACTGGATTAATACATCCTAATGTATTAGAAACATGAACAATAGCAACTAATTTTGTTTTTTCTGATAATAGGGATTTAAATCCTTCTAAGTCAAAATCTTCATTATCCGTTAAGGGAACATATTTAATCACGGCCCCCGTCTGTTTAGCAATCATTTGCCAAGGCACAAAATTACTATGATGTTCCATAACAGAGGTAATAATTTCATCCCCTGGTTGAAGATTATTTAAACCCCAACTATAAGCCACTACATTAATGGCTTCAGTAGCATTTCTAGTGAAGATAATTTCCTGACGGGAAGCAGCATGAATAAACTCGGCTATTTTATCCCTAGCTCCTTCATAAGCTTCTGTTGCTCTCACACTTAAACTGTGCGCCCCACGATGAACATTGGCGTTATCTTTTTGATAATAATTACGTAAAGTATCGAGTACCGCCACTGGTTTTTGAGAGGTAGCTGCATTGTCTAAATAGACTAAAGGTTTACCGTTAATTTCCTGGTGTAAAATGGGGAAATCATTGCGTACTTTTGCAGCTAGGGTTTTTTCTTGGATAGCAGTCATAATTGAAGTCAGAAGTTTTAATTTTTTTTCGAGTTTGAGATTCAGTTTACGCCTCGGCAGTGCGACAAACCACACATTGGGTTAGTCTTTGTTGCAGAGATTTAAAGGGTATTCTTTCCAAAATCTCAGCAGCGAAAGCATCAATTAAAAGATGGCGGGCATCGGTTTCATTTAAGCCTCGACTTTGTAAATAAAATAATTCATCGGCTTCTAATTGACTGATGGTTGCTCCGTGAGAACATTTAACATTATCGGCTGTAATTTGTAGTTCTGGTTTGGTATTAATCCGGGCTTTGGATGATAGTAATAGGTTACGGTTTAATTGGGTGGCATTGGTTAATTGTGCGAGTTTAGGAACGAATATTTTGCCATTAAATACCCCTTGTCCATTGCCGTCAATAATACATTTATGTAATTGATGAGTCACTCCATAAGGATGATTTAAACAAACAGCCGTATGAGTATCAGCAACTTGCTGATTATCAATCATCGTTAAGCCGTTAAGATGGCTTTCTGTTTGTGTCCCATTTTGCCAAATTTGTAGGTTATGACGAGAAACTTTTGCTCCTAAATTTATCTCGTTACAAGTGTAGTTACTATCTTGATTCTGTGTGATGGAACTTCTTCCTATATGGAAGCTATCTGCTAATTCTCTTTGAATTCGATTATGATTGATTTGAGCATTATTATTTAACCAAATCTCTGTCACAGAATTAGTAAAATATGGATTATTTTGTTGCAGATCTGAACAATGTTCTGTTATCGTGCCATAATACTCAATAAAAGAAGCACTAGAGCCTGTTTCTGCTATGATTAAGGTGCGAGTTTGAATCAGACTTGGATTATCATTGCCAACTACAAGAAATAGAACTTGAATAGGAGTTTCTACAGCAATATTTTTATTAATCCAAACAACAGCAGCATCCCTAAAACCTGCTGTATTTAATGCAGTGAATGTATCTTTTTCTCCTTCTGATTTACCTAAATAGTTAACAATATTTTCTTGTTGTAGCTCAGATAAATTGCTTAAGTTTCCAACATAGACATCCTGGGGTAATGCAGATACATTAGATAACTCAGAAGCATATTGTCCATTGACAAAAACAATGTAACTTTGTTGAGCTTCAGGTAAGATAAAGTTATCAATAATATTCTGGGTGACTGTCTCACTTTTCGCTGCTAAAAATTCCAACTGATATAATTCAGAAAGATCCGTAAACCGCCATTCCTCATCCTTTTTTGTGGGAAGAGTTAATTCTTTGACTTGAGCAACAGCATTTTTTCTTAGGGTTTGCAAATAGTCAATGTCAATGATGGGAGAATTCGCTTGACACTGCTCTAATAGGTTATTGAGGTAGGTTTCTGAATTGGTTGTGTCGAGGGTTGGATTATTCATGCAGTTATGGTCAATAGTCAGCAGTTACAGTCTCTCTTGATGCAGGTTCCGTCTGTTTTCAACATTGACGAATCAGTTCACTCAACCTGAATCTATAACCATCTTACAATACTTTAGAAACATTTTTGTTGTTAAAGTATCTTTTTGCTCTAATGGCTAATGATTACTGTTGCGCAATAGAATACATTTGTTCACCACCAGCCCATGATATACGGTTTCAGAAGTAGCTAATGGTTACAGCAACAATCATTAAACAGTTTCTTATTTCAAGTGCTCGCTCACTCACCACTAAATCATCTCTTCTTTGAGACTGAATATAAACAACAGGTTATAACCGGTTATAAAAGCGAGAATCAATCTGTTACTGTTGCGCAATAGAA
>JASJEA010000147.1 GCA_030064935.1 Crocosphaera sp.
ATTGGTCGGGCTTTATCCGCACGCTAAAACCTTGGGGGTACTCACCTACGGTTCGATGCGTCCCCCTCGTTTATAGCGTGGGACTTAGCCCGACATCCCAGTTAACTGATTAACTGATGTGTCATTTTGTTTCAATTTTTTTACCTGTAACTTTTTTTCTCAAGTTTGAAACTTTATGAGCATTATCTTTCCTCAGACACCGCCAAACTCACTAATCCATCACTCATCCCATGATAGCCATCAGCAACTAAGGCTGCACTGTTAATTTCTCTCCCGACTCTGAGGCAAAATATGGCCACTATTTCATTCAATTAAAATAATACCTTATCTTCCCCTCCCCGCTTAACAATTTGGCAACGAATTAAACAGATTTTACAACACTTTTTACAGTGGATGCGATCGCTTTTTTCAGGGTAGGTGGGCATTGCCAACCCTATGAATGTATAATTGTAAATTATCTAGCTAAATTGATGATATCAGTATAATGAATGTTAACTTTTTGATACCTAAAGAACTAGAAAATTACGTTAAACTGCAAATTTAAGCAGGAAATTATACCAATATAGAAGAATGAATATTTTTTAACCTTATTACGTCAAAGAGAAAGCGCACTAAAATAATTAATTCAAGAAGCATTAAATTCTGAGAGAAAACCTTTTACTTCAGAGTATTGGCAAAATTTGCGAATGTCAATCTTGGATGAAAAATCATAACTATAATGTTATCTTTAATTGTCCATAATAAAGCAACTTAAGACATAGGAAAACACGCTAATTATAGTCGTTTCAAATAAGTTTGAGACAGAGGAGTGTGAGCAGGATGCTCACTATGTTAATAATAAATAACGTAGGTTTTGTCTCATTTTTATTTGAAAAGATAGCTAAAAGTCTCAAAAATTAGCATTTTTTCTCCGAGCAAGGGGAAACAGGAAGAGTGTGACGAGTTGCTCCTCCTGCCTCCTACCTTCTCCGAAAAAGCTAGTTAAAAGAATTTAGGTTGATGACGAATCAAATTGAGGAATTCCTCGCGGGTTTTTTGTTCTTCATCAAATTGACCAATCATTGCGCTAGTAACTGTCCAAGATCCAGGTTTTTGAACCCCACGCATTACCATACACATATGACTTGCTTCCATCACAACTGCTACACCACGAGGTTCAAGAATTTCTTGGATAGCCTCAGCAATCTGACGAGTAAGACGCTCTTGTACCTGTAGACGACGAGAATACATCTCCACAATTCTCGCTAACTTACTTAAGCCCACCACCTTCTGATTGGGAATATAAGCCACATGAGCTTGCCCCATAAACGGTAACATATGATGTTCGCAGAGACTAAAGAAATTAATGTCTCGCACCAATACCATTTCGTTATGCCCTTCATCAAAAATGGCTCCATTCACCAACTCTTCTAGGGATTGATTATATCCTTGAGTTAGGAATTTCATTGCCTCTGCTACCCGTTTGGGAGTTTTAAGCAACCCTTCTCGTTCAGGATCTTCTCCCACTGCTTCTAACATGGTATAAACTGCTTCTTTCATTTTCTCAAGGCTTTCATCAGAGGTGGGCTGAATTTTTGCCTCTTCCCCATTGTGGGTATTGCGATCTGGTCTACTCGTAACCCGTTCTGTTAAATTAGGGTTCAGTAGGGTAGAACCATTCGATTGGCGAACGTTGGAGCCGTTGGAGGAAGCTATTGTCATAGTAATAAAAAAACGCTGAACGTGAGATTATAAGGTCCCAGCACTGGGTAAAATGGTCATTTCTTCAATGACGGCGTTGGCTGGTAATAAAGCCGCTTGAAGGATCGTGTCTGCGACGACATCGGGGGTTAGCATAGCATTGCGATCGAGATCCGCTTGCACGGTTTCTGTATCCCACATGGAAGTGTTCACCGCACCTGGAGAAATAGTCATCACACGAATGCCATTACTTCTTTCTTCGGTTGCTAATACTTTGGAAAAAGACAATAAGGCTGCTTTGCTAACACAATAAGCACCCCAGCTAGGAAACGCTTGAGTCGCTGCCACCGAAGCAACATTGATGATTGTTCCTCGGCCTCTTTGTCGCATTTGGGGTAAAACCCCTTGTACACACTGAAAAACACTGGTTAAGTTTAAATTGATTACTTGTTGCCAATCTTCTAAGGGAGTCTCCCTCAGCAAATTGGTGTAGCCCATTCCTCCGTTATTAACTATAATGTCGATAACACCAAAATCAGCCGTAATATCTTGAATGACTGCTGGAATTTTGGTTAAGTCGTTTAAGTCCATAACATAGGGTTTGGCTTTTACGCCTTTTTGAGCACAAGCTTGGGCCACCGTTTTTAGGGCATCTAAAGAACGGCTTGCTAAGGCTATATTGATACCTGCTTTAGCAAAGGTTAAAGCTGTTGCTTTGCCAATACCACTGCTTGCCCCAGTAATGATTGCGTTCAGTTGACTCGAAGAAGAATCCATGATACAATAATCTTTTCTGTATTCAACTCTCAAAACGCTGAGAAGCGTGATGGGTGGTTGGAGGTTGTCATGAGAGTGGGAAGAGGGAATCCTAAAGGTAGCATTTCCTGGCTCTTTGGTTGGAGAGTTTCCACGAATACCAACCCTTCACTCTCCTCGGCTAAGCCTCGGTAACAGTGGACAGAATTTTAATTGTTTGTTACAAAAGTTTACCTAGTCAATTATAACATCCTTAGTGCAATTATTTATGGGAATCTTGAAAATCAATGATTTTTTCGATGATCCCCCAAGGGTTTCTATGATGGAACAGGTATGTCATTGGCTGAATCCAAAAAGACACCAATTTTACGAAATTTCTCATAACGCAGGGTTTTGAGTTCTTCTGGGGTCAAGTTAGAGAGTTCTTCGAGTTGCTCAAGTAGAGTTTTTTTGAGGATAGCAGCCGCTTCTAAGGGTTTGACATGGGCCGCACCGGATGGTTCTGGGACAATTATATCAATAATGGCTAGGTCTTTGAGATCGCTGGCGGTGATTTTCAGGGCCTGTGCAGCTTGAGGAGATTTTTTAGCATCTTTCCAAAGAATAGCTGCACAGGCTTCGGGTGTAGCTACTGTATAAACAGCGTGTTCGAGCATCATCAATTTATCTCCCACGCCAATACCCAACGCACCTCCCGATCCCCCTTCACCAATAACAGTGCAAATGATGGGGACATTAAAACCAAACATTTGACGCAAGTTAAAAGCGATCGCCTCTCCTTGGCCGAGTTTTTCAGCTTCGACTCCTGCCCAAGCACCCGGAGTATCAATTAAGGTAATAATGGGCATAGAAAACTGGTTGGCGTGTTCCATCAGACGAATAGCTTTACGATAACCACCTGGAGCCGGCATCCCGAAATTACGAGCCACATTATCCTTAGTATCTCGACCTTTTTGATGACCGAGAATCACCACAGGGCGGCCACCCAAACGAGCCACCCCTCCCACCAAAGCGGGATCGTCATAGCCACTGCGATCGCCGTGTAATTCAAACCACTCATCGGTAATAGATTGGATGTAGTCTAGGGTACTAGGGCGACGGGGATGACGGGCTAATTGCAGACGTTGAGAGGGGGTTAAACCACTAAAAATCTCTTGCCGTAAGTTTTCTGCACGACCTTCTAATTGAGCAATTTGCTCGGAAACATCCACATTATTTTCCTCAGCCAACTGCCGAATTTGCTCAATACGAGCTTCTAGTTCCCATAAAGGCTTCTCAAAATCTAATAAAAAAGTTCGGCGTTCGTTTTTGCTCATAGGGTTTTCTAATGATGGTATCTATCTAAATTCGAGGAGATGGAAGGCTGGCGTATTTCAAAGCTATTTTATCAGAAAGGGGACGTTTTCCCGCGTCAACCAAGGGAAAAAATATCACAAACAGACCATGATTGGTTCAACATTTATCTTGACCACGCCAACCATAAGTAGCATTAAGATGACGAACATAAGGATTAGGATTAATAGCTTGATCGATCATATATGCTGACCCTGTTAATACTAAAATATCGTCTTTTTCTAAGTCTTGCAATGCTTGTTTATAAGCTTTTTGTGGTTCACTTTCAACCCCAATATTAGGAAAATCAAGATGTAATTCTCCTGCTAATAAATCAGGATCTTGTCCAGCATAAGAAGCACTTGTAATGGTTATTTTTTTGGCAATTTTTAGAATTGGCGCAAACACTTCCCGTGCGTTTCTTTTCCGAGTTAAACCAATCAAAAAGCAAAATTTTTGTCCAGGATGAGTAACCATTAATTCTTCGACTAAACGGGATATTTTATCTTGATTATGAGCAAGATCTATGATTACATTAGGAGCAATATTAGCAAAACGACCAGGTAAATTAGAGATCATACAATCCAGTAAAATAGAAATAGAAACATCGGGATAAAAATAACGAATAACCGTAGTAGCTAAAGCCAAATTACGTAACTTAAATTCAGGAGCTTGTGGTTGAATTTTTCTGATTTCCTCAACCATAATATCGGTAATTTGTATAATATTTCCTCCTTGAGATTCTGCGGTTTTTAAAACATAAGGCAAAGCTTGATCCATTTCTGCTGTAAAAAAAGGAATTCCCCGCCTAGCAATACCAGCTTTATCCATAGCCCGTTGCCAAAGTTTTGCTCCCAAAGACTTAGGATGATCATTACCTACATTAGTCAGAACACAAGCAACCACATCCAATGCCATTAAAGGAGTATAACGTCCCCCACAACCTACTTCCATAATGCCCCATTGAACTTGATATTGTTGAAATAAATGGAGTGTAATTAAAATCCCAATTTCAGCAAAACTTAGAGTAGTATTAAGATATTTTTCTTCTTTAAATTGTTCATAAAATTCTTTAATTTTTCCGTAACTTGTAACAATATCATCGTGGCTAACTTGTTGACCATTGATATGAAAACGTTCTGCATAATCAAACAGATGAGGACCTGTCCAAGAGCCACTACGACTAACAGAGGTAAAGCCTAATTCAAGATAATAAGAAACCGAGCCTTTTCCATTCGTCCCAGTCACTTGTATAAATTGAGTGGGATGTCCTTTGGGCCAAATATAGTGGATGATTTCTCTTAAGAAAGCAATACGTTGCTTTTTTTTTGCGGCCCAGTGGCAATGATAAATCTCATCTAGGGTGACGAGATAGGAAGGATCAAATTGATCGATAAATTCATCCATATGTTAGACACTGTTTATCAAGAAAATTTCAAGACGGCAGGGTGGGCAAATCAGGGACTAATCTCAACTATTGATAATCTAGAAAAATTTGCCCACCAGAAAAAACCGATTTTTAATCAACACTAGGTGAAACAAATTAATATACAATCGTTGGAGTGACTAATTAATATTAAACGATGGTGACTCAAGACCCCTCAACACTCTGGCCCAAGTTACTGCAACAACTCCTCGATCGCCAGTCCTTATCCCAAACCCAAGCTTCTCAACTGATGCAGGGGTGGTTAGATGAAACCATTCCCGAAGTTCTTTCTGGAGCTATTTTAGCAGCTATTCAGGCTAAAGGGGTATCCGCCGAAGAATTAGCAGGGATGGCTCAAGTTTTGCAAAAACAGTCAGTACAAGAAACTCCTGTTTCCCATCCACAACCAGTTATTGATACCTGTGGAACCGGAGGGGATGGCGCATCGACGTTTAATATTTCTACTGCTGTAGCCTTTGTTGCGGCCGCTGCTGGGGTGAAAGTAGCCAAACATGGTAACCGCTCTGCATCGAGTAAGGTGGGCTCAGCCGATGTTTTAGAATATTTGGGGGTTAAACTCTCAGCCCCTCCTGAGAAAGTTTCCGCAGCCTTAGATGAGGTGGGGATTACGTTTCTCTTTGCCCCAGGTTGGCATCCTGCTATGAAGCACGTAGCCCCTTTACGAAAAACGTTGAAGGTGCGAACTATTTTTAATCTATTGGGTCCGTTGGTGAACCCCTTACGCCCCACGGGTCAAATTATTGGGGTTTATGCACCCTCCTTTATTAAACCTATGGCCGAAGCGTTAAATCAATTGGGAATTGCGCAAGGAATGGTGTTACATGGTCGAGAAACCTTAGATGAAGCTGGTTTAGGGGATATAACGGATGTGGCTTTATTGAAGGAGGGAAAGGTGAATTTGACAGAAGTGAACCCGAAAACCTTGGGATTAAGCTCTGTTCCTTTGACGGCTTTAAGAGGGGGTGATGTGGAAGAAAATGCTACGATTTTGACCAATGTTTTGCAAGGGAAAGGAACTCAAGCGCAACAGGATGCTGTGGTTTTAAATGGCTCTTTGGCTTTGCAAGTGGGTGATGTTGTTCCTTGGGGAGATCATCAAAAGGGAATAGAAGCGGTTAAAGATATTCTTGAAAGTGGAGCGGCTTGGAAAAAGTTAACTGCTTTAGTGGAATTTTTATAGCTTTTCTCCCTATTTGAGAAAATCAGCAAATTTACCGATTTTACTGACCATAAAACGGATATTTTTCAGGCTCTTCGTCCTTTAATTAAGTCTAACTTTTGACCAAAAAAAATCTTTTCAAGCCTACAACTTAAGGAGTCGGTAATTCGCGCATTCGAGCATTCTAATTGACTATAAAGCCCCTGCTGAGTGTTGATCTAATAATAAACTCGCATCGGGATGTTGTCGCAAGATAGAAGCGGGGCAATGAGGAGAAATATCACCTCTTAACATTTGTTTGATGATTTCTGCTTTACTTTTTCCTGTCGCTAAACAGAGAAGCTTTTTAGCCGATAAAATCGTGGGAATAGTAACCGTCAAGGCATATTTGGGAACTTGTTCAAACGTTGAAAAATGTCCCTGATTAACTTGTACCCAACGGGTTTGTTGATCGAGTTTTACCACTTTTACCAAACGAGGATCATCAAAGTTAGCCACTTGAGGTTCATTAAAGGCTAAATGTCCATTAATTCCTACCCCTAAACAACATAAATCAATAGACTGTTGTTTTAATAATTCTGTGTAGCGATCGCACTCTTGTATAGGTTGTAAAGCATCACCAATTAAGTAGTGAAATGATTTAGGATTAATGCGTTTTTCTACTCTTTCATGGAGATAAAAACGAAAACTGGCAGGGTTTTTTCCTTCAATACCTAGATACTCATCCAAATGAAATAAATTAATTTTTGACCAATCAATTTTCTGCGAGGTTATCAAACTATCTAGAAACTTTAATTGAGAATTTCCTGTGGCTAATAAGATCGTTACTTCTTCTTGATTTTTTAGAAGAGTTTCTAAGTATTCTTGACCTATTTTTGCTGCTTCTTTTGCTAAATTTTCCTCATTTTCATAGATATAAGTTTCTAAAGAATCAATGGTCAATTTACGCTGGGATATCATAATCAAGTTGCAATAAATTATACTTGAGGCTCAATATTTTTGTTAGGCATATCTGGGGCAATTTCTGGCCTTTTTAGGGAATAACCTTGTCGTTCTAAATGTTGTACAAATTCATCAGAATTATTGTTAGAAGTATCTACGGTTTGAGGTTGAGATTTTCTTGCTTTTTTTAGCTTAGCCTTTCGTCCCATTGTTTTAACCTTATTCTTAAAGCTCACTGGAGAATTATACTATAAACAATCCTCAAGTTTGAAAAAATTTAATATCATTTAATACCTTTCTCAATTGTTCAATTCCTACACAAGTGGGGGCTTAATATTATTTAAGCCCTCACTGAAGGCAGCTATTTTTTCCTATCGTTTTCAGTACAAACTATTTAGTTTGATACTGATCTTAATTCTCAAAAGAATAGAGATCCTTTTCTTTACCCAGTGCAAACCGAAAAGAACTTTTAACAGTCTGATTACATTGAGTAATAAATAATAAGAATGCCATTAAAGCAAGTCCACTACTGATAATAAAAATAGTTGGATAACTGAGATTACTTCCTAAAGTTCCCACCACTGGACCAGCGAATGCCATTCCAAGATCAAAACCACCTAAACAAACGGAAAATACTCGACCTCTTTCTACAAAAGAAGAACGATCAGAAATCAAAGCAATTAAGGTAGGAATTAAAATTCCTGAACCGATTCCTTGAAAGATAGCAGCCAATAATAATTGTGTGCTTCCTGTTGCTTGATTTAATAAAATCATGGATAAAAAATAGCATACAATACTACCAGTAATTAGTAAACCACGACCATAACGATCAGAAGCTTGACCAGAAAATATACGGGATGAAAAACTAGCGATTGCTGATACAGTATAGAACAAACCCGCGTTAAAACCCAAATTGCTTTCTTCTAAAAACAGAGGTAAAAAAGTAATTAATGTTCCAAACAATAACCCAAATAAAAATAAAATTAAAGCAGGTATTAATAAAGAATGACTGAAAAGCATTTGCTGAAAATTTCTTGCTTTTCCCTGAAAATTAGTATTTTTTTTATGTTCAAAATTAGCTTTTTCTTGAATTGTTGCTACTAAAAATAATCCTAAAAAACCAAAAATAGCTGAAACAATAAATAAAATAGGATAACCAAAATTCTCTTGCAACAAACCCCCTAAAGCAGGTCCCATACTCATGCCAATAGGCTGAACTAAACTCATATAACCAATCAATTCCCCTCTTTGTTTCAAGGGAGATAAATCTACAACCAAAGCACTATAAGCGGTGGTAAAAGCTGCAATACTGACCCCATGAATTGCTCTAACAGCGATTAAGGGAAATACTGCTTTAATTAATAAATAACCCAAGGGAGCGAGCCCGGCTACGACAATACCAATACAGAGAACGAGTTTACGACTTTTGGTATCAGCTAAATAACCTAACCCGGTACGAGAAGATAATAACCCAATGGCAAAACTACCCATCACTAATCCGACGTGCGCTCTGGTTCCCCCAAGATATTTAATATAAGTGGGCAAAGTGGGTAATAAAGTGGTAATACTAATCCAAAAAAAGAGTCCTATCAGTAATAACGACCCTAAACTACGTTTTTGTTGAGGTTTCAGACTGGAATAGGTCGTCAAAATGCTCACAGAAGATATCCAAACTTAATATATAGTGCTTTTGTTAATTATAGGTTTATCCTTTGAGAGTGTGACAAACTATAGCTATATGTCCTAATCCTGTCGTGAGTCGGGAAGCCCCAACTTTAAGGAAGCTAGAAGTCAGAAGTCATACCAAATCCGCTTTAGAAAGTAGATAATCATATTAACCTGAGTTCGATATAAGAGAATCGGCTAGAATTTAGTCACTGAGAGGATTACAGGCATTTTCGGTTATTTAGAAGTTCTCAATTACTGTTGATTAATGAGAATAAAATGAATTGGAAACACAATCAAG
>JASJEA010000177.1 GCA_030064935.1 Crocosphaera sp.
AGCTAGGTTATCATAAACCACTTAATTATCATTAAATCTTATTCAAGTTGTTGATTTTTTAGTCAACTTAGATTCTGAAACCTTGATGTGATCAGTTTTTCCAAATTCTTGTCACCCCGTCAACTCGAAAAGATATTTCTCATTAAAAAAGGGCTCGAGGCAAAGCCGATAAACCTTTTGGGGTCAAGTCTAAAGAGGGTTTGTAAGCTAAATAGGTAGAGGCAATCAATCCAGCCAACAGAGGGTTTGAGAGTATGTGTGAAAAGCTTTATAGAAATCATCTACATCACAAAAAACTTGGGTAAGATCGCTTTGGAGATTTTATATCCATAGCAGCAGACCTTGAGGAATACTACTTCGGGCATAGGTCTGGTGTTCTGTGTTGCCCACAAAATTCTCGTCGAACTCACGTTAAATTATAGCCATCTAACCCACCCTACAGTAATTCTAAATTCTAAATTATCTCCAATCATCCCAATTATCATTAAAGATAGAAGTATTAGGAAACTTCGTGGGGTTATTATTTTCATCTAATATTGCCCGTAATTCCTGTAATTTTTTCTGCCGAAAAATAGGCGTTTCAACTAACTGATAAGGTAAAAGTTGTTCATCAATAGCAAACGCTGCGGTAGTTCCAGCAGCAGCACCGGAAGACCATTCAAAGGAATGAACCCGATAAGCTGCCGCCGCAATATGACTGACAGCAATACTCTTTCCAGTCACAATAAAATTGTCGATACCTTGGGGTAACATCGCCCTTAAAGGCACTTGGAAAGGATAAGCTTGACCTTGACCCATTCTTTCCCCTTTGCGTTCCGTATTGCCTGGTTTTTCCGCAGGATATTCAGTCATACAGGGATGAAAATCGATCGCATAATGACCAATACCCACAGAGTCAGGATAAATAGTCGATCGCTTACGTCTTGTCACCTGTTCTGGGGATGCGTCCCCACTCAACACCTTAAACCCTTCTAAACCGGATAAAGTGGCGTGTAAGCGACGATAGGCATCAGGGGAAAGAGTCTTTTTATAGTATTCATCTTGATAGTTGCGACGGGAAATATCAATTTCATTGACCATAAACCCATTTTCATAGAGGAAAGATTCTCGGCCAATAATACGTCTTGCTTCACGCATATAAGGATACTTAGATAAACCGTGAACCGTTCCCATCGGAGACTCCAAGCCCTTTAAATAAACATGATAAGGCGATGGTGTTTTCACCCCTTCTCCTAACTGGGAGTCTGTCGTTCCCACCACTAACCAATAGAAATAACCAATGGAATGTTCTTCCCCTTTCCGTAAAGTTTCAGTTCTTAACCCACCCATCCATTTTCCGGGATCAAGTTGACCCATTTTTTGTAATTGATCGCGAGTATATATTAAATTATCCTTTGATGTTCCTGGACGATAATCATTCCCCCAGGTCCAGTTTTGCATGGAAATATCTCCGGGAGTGGGAACTGTAAAAGGAATTCCGCCAAATCTTTGATTTTCTCCCTTCTCAGGACTCCAAATACGACGATAAGTGTAAACTAAATCAAAATCAGCCAACCGTTCCAACTCATAACTATAATAAGGAGCATATTGTTGATAAAATTCTGGCAACTCATAGGTTTGCCTTTCTGCGGTGGTTTCCATCGCAAACGTATAAGTAAATCCTTGAGTACAATAAGGATCACCATTTCTACTAGCAGAAGAAGGTTCTAAATAAGAGCGAGGATCAATACCCAAACGATAAGGAACATCCGCTAAAGCAATAATTTCCCCGGTTTCAGTCGCTTCAATAACATACCAGTCTGCGGGTTCCGACTTATCATGAGGCTGAGGAACAAACTTAATAATGGTCTTATTGAATAATTTAGAATCTTCGTAAGTATAAGCGTCTTCAATGGTTTGAGAGAGAGGATAGGTATTCAAAGGAGGTGCATTTTCCCTAGCAGTATGTTGAATAGCGATCGCACTCATGATCTGTTTTCCTGTTCCACCGTTGGGGTTCCTTTCAATGGTCAAATCTTTAACCACCGTTGACGGAAACCACTTTAATTCCCCCCTTCCTTTTCTAGCTGCGTCTTCCAACATCTCCTTGAGAATTTTATGACCATCTCCTGGCAAAAAACAAGACTCACTCACCCAACAGTCACCTGGGTTGAGTTGACCATAATGGTTTTCAATACGTTTGCGTAATTCTAAATAACCCCGTGGATAGATCAACTGCGATCGCTGTGTGGGCCTCTCATCCAAAGCAGAGGTCCCCTGAGACGATAGTTGACCCCCAACCCAGTCCGTTATTTCCGTTAAACAGACGGTTTTTCCTGCTAATAAGCCTTCATAAGCAGCCCCTGTTCCTGCGAGCCCGCCACCGACAACCAATAATTCACATTCTACGGTTTGATCGGGGTTACGGGGTGGGGTAGCCAAAGTTATAGGGGTGACAACTTGCCAGAGGACTAAAGTTAAAGGGAGGGTAGAAAAATAGCGGCGTATTTGGTTAAACATAGTTGGTGAGGGAGTCTTAGCTTGATTGTTTAACGGTTCTTCATTATCTATAGAACAGGTTTTGAAGGCCTGAGTTCCCTATGTGTTATCAGTCTTTCTCCATGAAGACTATTGGAAAATCACTCTATTTTTCCACTTTTTTCCACTTCCTCAGTCATCTCTGAACCCCACCAATGCCCTGATTTAGAACAGTTTTGGGACTGACATCACCCCAAACTCCCCGTTATTGTGGGTAATAACAAGAGAACACAAGAGGGCAAAACCATGTTATCCACTACCAAACCCACCACTATCATTCGCAACTATGTTATTCTCGCTACAACCGTTATGGTAATGAGTGTGGGATTAGTGGATACCTTTAACCATCCTACTCGTGGAGGACAAAAAGATCGCCTTGATAACTATGGAAGGGTTGTTAGTGCTGGTGTTGTTGCTCAAGCTCAGAAATTTGGTCGCTAGAAGAAGTATATTTGCTTAGAGAGAAGAGAGAGCAGCAACAGATGTTACATCTAGTTACCAGATAGACGTTAAATGTTTCATGGCTCCCAAACTCTTGTAAAATAAATCTTGACTTTCTAAGCTCTAAAAGCCTTTCATGATTTCTAGTAACGATTTTCGGACTGGCACAACCATTGAATTAGATGGTTCAGTGTGGCGCGTCGTTGAATTTCTCCACGTTAAACCAGGCAAAGGTTCAGCCTTTGTCCGAACCAAATTAAAAAATGCTCAAACCGGTAGCGTGGTAGAGCGAACTTTTCGTGCTGGAGAAACCGTTCCCCAAGCTAACCTGGAAAAACGCACCATGCAACATACCTATAAAGAAGGGGAGCAATACGTCTTTATGGATATGGAAACCTATGAAGAAGTACGTTTAAACCCTGATCAAATGGGAACAACGGTTAATTACATCAAAGAAGAAATGGAAGCGGATGTTCTATTTTGGAATGATCAAGTGTTAGAGGTTCAACTGCCAACCTCGGTTATTTTAGAAGTAACAGATACCGATCCTGGGGTTAAAGGCGATACGGCTACTGGTGGAACTAAACCCGCTATTGTAGAAACGGGAGCGCAAGTAATGGTTCCTCTGTTTATTTCCATTGGCGAAAGAATTAAAGTAGATACCCGTGATGGTTCTTATCTAGGAAGAGAAACTTAAGGTAACAACGGTTGTCTGTGTTCAAGACAACCTTTTCCTAAGCGTGTTTTCATAAATAATTATGGGATAGATCATTTGTGTCAATTAATTTTAACGAACTCCGAAACTTGCTAGAGGCGATCGCTAATACCGATATTGCAGAAGTTACATTAAAAACAGAGGCGTTTGAGTTAAATGTCCGTCGAGAAGCAACCACAAGGCTGATAGCTTCTCCACCAGCGCCCACTGAAATGGTTATTTCTCCTTCGGTCCCTTCCCTAACCCCACCCCCCCCAACTACTGAAACCCCACCCTCTCCTACAGAAAAGAAATGGGTTCCCATTACTTCTCCAATGGTGGGGACGTTTTATCGCGCCCCTGCTCCTGATGAACCTCCATTTGTCGATGTGGGGGAACGCATTACTAATACACAAACGGTTTGTATCATTGAAGCGATGAAGTTAATGAATGAGATTGAAGCAGAAGTCACAGGAGAAGTGATGGAAATTGCTGTGGCCAATGGAGAACCGGTAGAATATGGTCAAACCCTAATGTGGGTTAATCCTAGTTAATTACAATAGATGAATGAAGCGATTTAAGTCCTTATTATTGCGCTTATTGACTGTACTTGGTTTAATCTTGTTAGTGAGCATCTGGATCTTGCTCGATGCTCGTCCAGTTATTGCCCAAGCGAATACAGTTAACTATACCTATGGAGAATTACAACAACAAGATTTCTCTCATAGAAACCTAGAAAGAGGGGTGTTTGCGGCCGCACAAATGCGAGAAATTTCCTTTGAAGGCTCTAACCTCTCCTATGCTATTTTTACCGAAGGTGTCCTTTTAGGGGCCAATCTTAAAGGGGCCAATCTTACTGCTTCCCTACTCGATCGCGTGACGTTAGATTTTGCTGACTTAACCAATGCTATTGTAGTCGATGCGATCGCTACTAGAACTCGTTTTTACGATGCCATTATAACAGGGGCCGACTTTAGTGGTGCCGTCATTGATCGCTATCAAGTGGCATTAATGTGTGAAAGGGCAGAAGGGGTTAACCCAGTGACAGGGGTTTCTACTAGAGAAAGTTTAGGATGTGATTATTGACCAAGAGAAGGAGAATTTTCCTTGTTTCAAGCCTCCAACTTGAGGGCTCGGTAATTCTAAATTCTAAATTCTGACTGACACTCCATTGGAAAATGCGAAGTGGATTCTTGGTTCAATGAGTTCACTTAAAATAAAGTTTTGTAAATTTTTCTGACACTCTAACAATAACCCTTTAGAATCTGAAACGACAAGAAAAAAATAAACACATTTAGCTCAAAGTCAACAGTTAGTATTTAAGAATAACTATGATTATGCAACCCTTGATCCTATCCCCTCGCTATCGCTTAGATGATCAAATAACCTGGTTAGAAGGAATAGATCCCTCACGACGTTATTGGTTAGCAGTGAACGGAGATAAAAACTTAACTGTAATCATTCCTGGGTTGTGTGCTTCTTCAATACAAGAATTAAAAGAAACTATTTTAAAACTGCGTTCTCTACAACCCCAAGAAAAAATGCTTATTGAGCGTACAGTTGGGAGATTAGTGGTTCAATGTATCAGTAAGAACTGTTACGCTATTCAAGGAAGAGTAAAAGGGGCATTAACCTGGCATTTATTCGATAAAGAGTCTCTAGAAAGTTTATTACTAACGAGCCATCCTGATTGGATTCCCTCGCCAAAAGATATGGAATTAGGTCGTAAAGTTCTAGAAATGGCTTTTGAACAGCCAGCTTATGCACTTTAGCGTTTTAAGCTTACTAATTCTTCTAAAGAGGCTAGAAGAGTTACAGTTACTGAGATAATTCTCTGGTTTTGATCCAGTAAAAACGTCCAAGCTACATTGACGCTAAATAGAGCAGTTTTGACTTTGCCCTTGATTTTAGCTTCGATTTCACCGCTTTCTTTCGTTTCTACTGTTTCTTTGAAGGGATAAAGTGTCATCTGTATCGCTTCTTGCTGTAAATAAGCGGCGATCGCTTGCGAGCCCACCACAGGTGACTCAAAAGGAGGGTTTAACACCCCTTCAGGGGCAAATAAGTTCGCTGTTCCTTGAAAGTCTCCTCGGTTGAGTGTCTCAAAATACTGTTTTATAACAGGTTTGGTTATGTCAATGGTTTCCACTCTGTGATCCCCATGCTTTAGCTTACCATTAAGAATTGTAACAAATTTTAGCCCTTTTGGTAACATAAAATTAAGATATTAAATAAAAATCTTAGTTTTGTGATATGGAACAGACTTCATTAAACATAGTGGCCATCGCTGTTTTTATGATGACCTTATCAGCGTTACTCAGCCCCGTCTTGAATATATCCCCTTTTATTCCAGCCGGAACCACGTTAGCTATTTTGGGATTAGCAACCCTTGATACTTTTAGCTGGGAAGGGAAGGGATTGACTTTGTTTTTAGACTTATTCACCCCAACAGAAGAGCGTCAAAGAATTATTCATCATGAAGCGGGACATTTTTTAGCCGCTTATTGTTTGGGTATTCCTGTGACTGGTTATACGTTAACCGCTTGGGAAACCTTTAAACAAGGAGAGAAAGCAGGTATTGGGGGAGTTCAATTTGATTTTAGTTTATTATCTGATGCCCAAAAAGTAACAAAAAATCCCTTAATTATTGAGCGAACCTTTACTGTTTTAATGGCCGGTATTGCAGCAGAAAGAATCGTTTATGATAATGTTGAAGGAGGGCAGGAAGATAAACAAAATTTACGAGAAATTATGAGCGTTTTGGGACTACGTGCTGAGCTTTATCAACAGAAAGAAAATTGGGCATTATTACAAGCTAAAAATTTGCTCATTCGTCATCAAAATACCTATGAAAAATTGGTGAAAATGATGGAAAAACGAGCATCAGTAGAAGAATGTCAACAACTGATTCAGAAAACATTAGTTGATAGTTAGTTTCAAGAGGTCAATCAGAATTTAGAATACGCGAATTTAGAATTACCAAGCCCTCAATTTGGAGGCTTAGAAATCTTTGTTTCGGTAATAGAATACTGTTACAACCTGAGTTCGATATAGGGCAATTTGGAGACAACTTACTAAAATTAGTAGTCTCAAACCCTCATTTTCTCGTTAAAAAAAGAATAACCCCGAACTCCGAACTCCGCGCCACCGAACTCACATTGTTACACTGTTCAAGGGCATAAGTTAGAAGAAGAAGCAGCATTATATATTGAGTAGGAGCATAATCATTGATAAAATCATCGGGAATTATTAAGACAAAAAAGGTTTAATCCAGTGACGCTCAAGAGCGAAATCCAAACTGAAACGAACGATCGCAAAACAGAGAATACTCTCAATACCTAAGACGCTCAACTGCACTAAATGATCAAAAAAATCAAGGGACATTTCGAGAGGAACTAAACCTCTGACTAAGCCAAAAGCAAACACAGAACCATCTTTAAGATGTTTATTATTATCATTGCGAATAATATAACGATAAGTAACTGCAAACAGAAAACCACTAGACAAAGCGATAACCGTTTTCAAGCTCAACCCAAACCAATCTAAGACAAAATTATCCCAAACCATCCGATTGAATCCTATCACAATAAGATAAGACAACAGAAAAGAAATTGCCCCTAAACATCCTGCTTTAATTGATTCAATCCGTTCTAAATTGGACACGATAATAACTCCCATTCTCCACAATTACAGGATACTGCATTCAAAGCCCACCAGCGCAGCGTTCTTTAGGGGTGGGATGTAGAATGCCTGACTTCAGTCGGAGTTAAGTATTAATGAGTGTGTTGATTGGCAATATATTTTTTGATAGTTTCAGTTTCGCTCTTTGGTTTGAGGATGTTGGTGATAGTTTTCCTCAATTTTGGGGAATGCTAACCATATCGGGTTATGAGAAAATGTCTCTTCTGTTATGGTTGAATCTCATCTCCTATCAAGTCCTCAATACCCTGAAATGACCTATGACTTCTGTAATCAATGTGGAAAATCTGGTTTCATCTAACCCCATAACCCACCCTTCGTTATGGGAAGGATTAGAAGCAGAATTGGTGTTTATTCAAGATAGGTCAGGAAAATACTTATCATTTTATGGAGAATTAGGACAAGACTTAGAGATTCATGCTGAAGATATCATCGGTTTTTTGCCAAAACAGAGTCTCAAACCTGCTTCTCTAGAAGCTTACGAGGAAAGAATAGAAAGAGTTCTACAGAGAAGAATTCCCGAACAATGTTATTGTCAGTTTACCTATCAGGATCAATCGTTTCCCTTAGAATTGGTTATTAGCCCCATTTTTAATAAACAGGGACAACCCAATACTGTTCTGGTTATGGGACACCGTTTAGCGGACAACGATCTTAGTTTAATCAACAATTCCGCTTTACCCACTCATCCAGATCCTTATCAAAAACTGCTGACGAAAATTGCCAGACAGATTCGCCGAACCCTAAATTTAGAAACTATTTGGCAGCAAACCGTAGACAGTTTAGGAGAGGCCTTACAAGTCAGCCGTTGTTTGATGGTTGCCATTGGTCCCAACCAAGACTATTTAGAAATTAAAGCAGAATATCGTCAACCCGATTGTATCTCGCAACTGGGTAATCGTTTTACTCCTGAGATGGATGTTTGTTGGCAACAAGCATTGACTCAAAGAGAACCGATCATTGTGGAAAACTTAGTCAACGACTATCATCAAATGCAATCAATGTTGATTATTTCCACCTTTTATCAAAATCAACGTAACGGTTTAATCTGTTTACAACAATGCGATCGCAGTCGTTCTTGGTGTCCGGCGGAAATCGAACTGATTCAAGAATTAGCGGATCAGGTGGGAACAGCCATTGCTCATGCTACTCTGTATCAAGACTTAGAACAAGCAACCTTAGCAGCCGAAGAAGCATCCCGTTTAAAAAGTGATTTTCTTGCCAGTACCACCCACGAATTAAGAACCCCCCTCAACGGCATTATTGGCTTTCTCAAACTCATTTTAGACGGCATGGCCGATGATGCCCAAGAACAACAGGAATTCCTCGAAGAAGCTCATAAATCAGCCCTACATCTCCTCAACCTTATCAACGATATTTTAGACATTGCTAAAATCGAAGCAGGTAAAATGGACTTAGAGTTAGGGGCAGTGGAGTTAGCGGAATTGTTCGGTGCGGTGGACAACTTTACTCTTCCTCAAGCCCAACGCAAACATCTCGATTTTCGCAGCAAACTCCCCAATACCCTAACCCCCATTGTGGTTTATGGCAACTATCAGCGACTCTTACAGGTGATGCTTAACTTAGTTAGTAATGCCCTAAAATTCACCCACGAAGGCGGTATTGAGGTCAATGCAGAAATTGTCAAAAAGAAAATACAATACGAAGAACAAGAATTTCCTGGCATGGTCAAAGTTAGTGTCACCGATACTGGTATTGGGGTATCTCTTGATAAACAGGCCAAACTCTTTGAAAAATTTGTGCAGGTGGATGGTTCCCATACCAAAGCCTATGGGGGAACAGGATTAGGGTTAGCTATTTCTCAAAAGCTAGTGCAAGCGATGGGCGGAAAAGTAGAATTTTATAGTATGGGAGAAGGACTCGGTTCTACTGTTACTTTTACGGTTCCCCTGGAACAAATGCCGGTTATGAAAACGCTTAAATAGGCTTAGGAGAATGGAGAATTGAGAATGGAGAATTGAGAATGGAGAATTGAGAATGGAGAATGGAGAATTGAGAATGGAGAATTGAGAATGGAGAATGGGGAATGGGGAATGGGGGATGGAGAATGGGGAATGGGGAATGGAGAATGGGGAATGGGGAATGGGG
>JASJEA010000178.1 GCA_030064935.1 Crocosphaera sp.
ATTGAAAATGCTTATTTCTAACTTGCTTGCCATTTTTCGCAAAGAATTTCAAAGTTATTTCACCTCACCCTTTGCTTATATTATTGCTGCTGTTTTTTGGTTAATTGGTGGTTTCTTTTTTAGTGCCATTTTAGAAGAGATATTACAAACTCTTTCTTTTTTAGAGCAAAGTGGACAGATAAACGCTCCTGTAGATGTTCCTAGTCAGTTTATGGAGAGTTTTTTAGGTATTATTATCTCCTTACTTTTGGTCTTGTTACCGGCATTATCCATGGGGTTATATTCAGAAGAAAGAAAGCGAGGTACTTTAGAATTATTAGCCACATCTCCTGTTACAAATTGGGTGGTTGCTGTGGGCAAGTTATTGGGAGTTGTAGCCTTCTTTATCGTTTTAATGGTTCCCTTTTGGATCTATGAAATTATCTTATTTAGTCAAGCATCTCCTCCTGTAAACTTACAAATAATTTTGTTAGCTCATGGAGCTTTAATTCTAATTGCAACTGCTATTCTTTCCTTGGGAATGTTTATTTCTTCTCTAACAGATAGTGGTATTTTGGCTTATATTTTAACCTTTATTTTGATTCTATTTTTGTGGATTATGGATGCCATCGCCTCCAACTTACAAGAACCTTTTAAAACAATTTTATCTCATCTTTCCTTGTTTGATCGTTATACAGATTTAACCAGAGGAGTATTAGATATGAGTAGCTTAGTTTTATTTGCAAGCTATATTATATTAGGCATTTTCTTAACGGCTCAATCCATTGAAGCATTACGGTTTCAACGTTCATAAACTATTATTAACACTAAAACAATATTACTGTTATTGAGATGAAAAACCTAAGCAACTATAAAAAAATTCTCAGATATCTGTTTATTCCTGGGTTCATTTTAACCGTTGCTGGTTTGGTGGCTGCTTTAACAACACAAACCTGGAGTACACTCTATTTAACCCTGGTTATTGTTGGAGGTATTTGTTTATTTATTTGGTTATTATTTCTGCTGATAACCGGACGAAGTTTTTGGCAAAAACGCTCCACACAAACAGGAACAAATGCCTTAGTAGCAACCTTATCTTTGTTGGCAATTTTAACAATAATTAATTTTATAGCTGTTCGTTATTCTCCTCGTATAGATTTAACGGAAAATCAGTTATATACCTTATCTTTACAAAGCCAGGAAATTGTTAAAAAATTGGAAAACCCTGTTAAAGTTTATATTTTTGATAAAGATATTAATCCTCAAGATAAAGACTTATTAAAAAATTATCAACGCTACAATGACAATTTTCAATTTGAATTAGTTGATCCCGATCTCAAAGTCGGACTTACAGAAAAATTTAATGTTCAATCCTTAGGAGATGTTTACTTAGAGTATGAAGATAAAAAACAACTTGTTCAAACCCTAATTACTTTTAATCAAAGAGAGTTGTTATCAGAAATAAAGTTAACCAATGCTATTGCCAAAATCCAGAAAAACTATCTTCCTAAAATTTATATATTACAAGGCCACGGAGAATATTCATTAGAGCCATCTTCTGAGGGAAGTATCTCAGAAGCAGTTAATAGTTTAAAGAGTAAAGGGTACGAAGTTAATCCTTTAAACTTAGTTGAAAATTCGGGTATTCCTGAAGAAGCAGATGTCATTCTTCTTATCAGCCCAAAGCGTCAATTATTTGAACAAGAAGTTACCGCTTTAAAACAGTATTCAGGCAAGGGCGGCAACATTTTATTATTGCTTGATCCTAACAGCGATGCTGGCTTAGAACCCATTTTAAAAGACTGGGGCATTAAACTAGATAATCGTATCATTATTGATGGCTCAGGTGCAGGAAATATTGTTGGTTTAGGTCCAACAACTCCCTTTATTACCACCTATGGAAACCATCCCATTACTGAAGATTTTGGTAATAGTATATCCTTTTATCCCTTGTCTCGTCCGGTTGATACAGTGGAGGTGGAAAACGTAGAAGCAACTTCTTTATTAGTGACTAGCGAACAAATGTGGGCCGAAAGTGATTTAGATTCAGAAGAAGTGACATTTAACCAGGAAGAAGACATTGCAGGACCTTTTGATCTCGGCGTTGCCTTAAGCCGTAAAATTGCTCCAGAAACTAATAATAGTGAAACCAGAGAAAATACTCAGCAAAATGAGTCAGATAAAGGTAATAGTGTTCCAGAAACTGAAAATAAACAAACAGAGGATAATAGTGCTCCTAATTCACTAGAAAATGAAGCAGAAACAGAATCAAATGAACCTAAGAAAGAAAATAATATTAATGATGATGCAACACAGGAAAGCAAGGATAAATTAGAAAATGAAGAGCAAGAAAAAACAGAAAATATTGATAGTAACTCACCAGAAGAAAATACCACAACTAATAGTCAAGATGACAACGAAAATGAGAGCATAGAAACTGAGCAAGCCAATGAGAAGGAACAAGAAAACACAGTCGATGGAGAAAGTGCTAACTCATCTAGTAATGATCAACAAGAAGATAATAAGCAAGAAAAGAGCCAGGAATCTCGTTTAGTTATCATTGGCAATTCTACATTTGCCACTAACAATTTATTCAACCAACAATTAAATGGAGATGTATTTTTAAACTCAGTACAATGGTTAAGTAACCAAGATGAACAAACCTTATCAATTCGTCCCAAAGAAGCTAAAAATAGACGGCTGAATATATCCCCTTCACAAGTTAATTTAATTACAATATTATCTTTGGGTGTTGTTCCCTTATTAGGATTAATTGCTGCGGGGATAACTTGGTGGCGAAGAAGATAAAACTTAAATATAAAGAGGTAAATTATGAAATTTAAAACGACAACTTGGATATTATTCAGTCTTGCTATTTTATTAGGGGTAGGAGTTTATGTTTATGAACTACAAATTAATCCCCAACAAGAAGAAATAGAAGCAGAAAAAAAACAACTTTTTACTTTTGATGAAAAAGAAATTAAAAAGTTAACCATTGAAACCAAAGAAACAACCTACATTTTTGAAAAAACTAAGGACGAGAATCAACCTTGGCAAATGAAACAACCCCAGGAAAAAATAGCTAATGATGCTGTCATTTCTTTTTTAACAAATTTATTAGTTAGTAGTGAAAGTGAACGTAATTTTACAGTTCCTAAAAAACAGAAAAAAGACTATGGTTTAGATAACCCATTAGGAACAATAACCGTTGAGTTAGAAAATAATCAACAACATAAAATTATCATAGGAAATACTGACTTTCAAGGAGAATTGTTATATGCAGCAATTGATACTATGGACTCATCTCAAGCAGAAATAAAAATCAATTTAGTTCCTAAAAATTTTCAATATGCGATAGATAGAAAAGCTGAAGAATGGGTTGATAAGAATTAAGAATGTATAATGTAGAATTAAATGATTATTAGTTGAACGTTTTATTGACGATTGGTTTTGAAAAAAAAAGAACAAAACTTTTCACAATATTGGTGATTAAATAGAATATATTTATAATTTATAACATAAACAAATAGCCACAATATATAAACAACCAATAGTATTTTTTGGAATAGATCGAAAAAATTAATTATTATCTGAACATCTCTTAAAAAAATCTTTAAAATGAAAAAAATTAATAACAAATAACTCAATAAAAACAATAAGAAAGTTATCAATTCTTTTGCCTGTAATAGTATTTCTAAAGGTTTCTCTGATTCAGAAATATCACTTAAATCACCCTTCATCCCAGCAATATGTGCTGTTACTGTTATTTCATCGCTGATTTCATAATTATTAACTAAAGATTTAATTTCTATAAAATCATCAACATTCCATAAACATGAGTTAATTATTATTTCTTTATCTTGAATCTTAATGTCGGGATTCATGTCGAGATTACTTCTGTTAACAATTTCTGTAGATAAAATTTTAAATTGATTATTATTAGTCTTAAATAATATCTTTATTCCTGGTTTTTCTGACTCAAAATCTGTTGATTTTATCATCAAATCGCCACTATTTAAAATTTTTATTTTAATTACATTTACTCTATTTACTGGTTCATCTTTAAAGAAAATTTTGGTATCATCCAAAACACCCTTATTAACACTCAAAAAAGGTGTTTTAGATATAATTTTATATGACATTTTTTTGTGCTTAGGTCGTAAAAATTCTGAAGCAAACAATAAGGTAATAGGCACTATAATACCTCCTATAATAGCGATTATATCTGAATATTCTAATGAATTGTTCGCTTTTTTAGATTCAGCTATGTACCAGATATCAGAGCTAGATAAAATCTGAGTATTTACAGTAATTATGAACAATAATGTTAAGCATAAAAATACTGAAAACTTGATGATTTTGTTCATTTTTGAAATAACCTACTCGTATCCCAATCCTATAACGACGTAAATCGATCAATAAGATTTTTATATTTTTTTATAATCTCTTCAATATATAGGGAACGTCATCTCAATATCATAAGTCTCATAACAAAAGAGATGTGATAATATTTGAAACGAAGAGGAAAAAATCCCAGTTATGGATGATTTTCGTGCCATCAGTATAGGAATAGACAACTATGTACATTATTCACCCTTAAGAGGTTCAGAAAATAGTGCACAAGCCTTGTATCGCTACTTTTTTGAAGAGGCAAATATTCCTGATAAGCAATTATTATTATTAACAGATACTTCTATCTCCTCAGAAAAACGATCTACTTATCCTAATCATAATAATATTTTAGAATGGATTAACGATAGTTCTATTAACAGTAAATATTGTTGGTTTTTCTTTCAAGGTTACGGCATAAACTATCAAGGAGAAGATTATTTACTGCCCATTGATAGTGGGTTAAATAATATTAGCAAAACTGGCATTCAAGTGCGAGCACTACTAGAAACACTACAAAACAAAACTGAACAATTATTAGTAATCTTAGACCTACAAAACCCACGAAAAGATGGCAAACTAGGACAACTTACCCTCAACTTAGCCCAAACAAAAGCCATCCCTCTAATTTTTTCTTGTCGTTCTCATGTTTATCAAAATATTAGTGCAGAAAAAAGTATTTTCATCACTGCCTTGATTGAAGCCTTGCGTCATCATAGTCATGAAATTACCTTAGCTAAACTCAATCGTTATTTACAGGAAAAATTAAACCCCTTTAATCATCATAACTTTCCAGCGATCGCCCTACCGATTATTATTAGTCCCAGTGTTAAAGTTTCTCATCAACCTCTATTAGCCTTCGTTTCTACTCAAGAGGAAGTTGTCAGCAAGAAAAAAAACAACCTCTCCTTTACCATCAAACAAAAATCCCCTCCAACCCCCCAAAAACAACCCATAAACACCGTCATTTTACCCAAGCTACCTCCTCCCTCCTCTGCTCCTCCTCTCCCGTTACAGATTCGTGTAACCCCCAGACAAAAAACCAAATCACCCCTTGAGCCTATTCAGCCTATTCCTAAGAACAAACCACCCTCGTTACTCCTAGGGATAGGAAAATTCCTATTATGGGCTGGGGGAGTATTGGGGGCCATCGTTTTATTGTGGTTGATGTCATCTCAAGTGCGCCAACATCTAAACAGCCTTCACCATGAAAAAATAGAAGAAAATGAACAGATTTTAAACCGTGCTAATCTTGCTTTAAGCCGACAACAAGCTTCATCTTTTCATCAGGCTATTGCTTATGCTCGTCAAATTCAACCCCATACGCCCCTCTATGGAAAGGCGCAGAGTAATATTCGTCGTTGGAGTCGAGTTATTTTAGATATTGCCCAAGCCAGGGCAACACAAAAAGACTTTCAAGGGGCAATCTCAGCAGCTAACTTGGTGCCTCAAGATGAGCAAAAGTTGTATCTCCTCGCACAACAGTGGATGACTAACTGGCAAGCTCTCCAACAACAAAAAGCTGATAATGAAGTTTTGATGGAAGCCGCACTGTCTTTAATCAAGCCTAATAACGCATCTTCTTATAATCGAGCTATTAGAACCTTAAAACACCTAAAAAAAGGAGAATTAGGCTATAAAAAAGCACAAACTATGATTGAACAATTTAGTGATCAAATTTATCATTTAGCTCAAACAAGGGCAGCTAAAGGAAAACTTAAATTAGCCATTGAAACAGTTGAGTTAGTGCCTCATAGTAGCCAAATTTATGAAAAAGCGCAAAAAGAAAAAATAAGTTGGCAAAAAAGCTTTAAAAATTCTCAAAAAAACTAAATATAACCCAATAAGCCTTTTATCACCCTTCCAAGTCTCAAATATTTATCTAACCTTTATAGTTATTTAATAATTTTTTCTAGAAAAGTATGTTAACTTTTATGAAACTCCTTTCTGAAATTCTTTTGAATTCAACAAGAGACTGGGTTTTGACAAAGGCGATAAACATTTTAAGGAGGTATAAACAAGAAAAAAAGACTAAATGTTGCCAATACCATGCTAAATCTAGATTTTTCCTGCATAGAAACAAGCAACATAAAAATTTATTTAGTTAAGACTGATTTAAGCAGCCTTAATCGAGGGATTCTAAGTTGAACAGTTCAAAATGTTACCAATCATACATCACCCTTTAAATCAACCAGATATATTATTATGTGATTTTAAAACAAACTATTTTATAAACAACTGATTTTAAACCTAAACGCCAGGATTAACCCAAATAGCAAAATACTCAACTCCTACTGAGTTAATTAACAAAAGCTAATTGGTTTTATTAGTATAATTAATAACCCTTTCACCAAGACGGAATCAATGAGTAGTATACCTAGATTTGATTGGTCTGTTAACCAAAATCTTCAGTCAGAAGTCGTTGTTAAAACAATCAAAGCGGTTGAAGAAACCCGTGAGGCTCTGGAACTTTTACAATCCCGTAAAGTGGTTGTTTTGGTGTTGGACCAGTTAACTACGGACAAGGCCCAAAGAGTTGTAGACTGGATGGCGGGAGGCACTTGCGCCATTGATGGACAGACTTTTTGGGTAAGTGAAACAACTTTTATGTTTGTACCCAATCAAGTAGAAATTAAATCAAAACGATCAGTTCCCACTTCTCCCTCTCCTAATTTAAAAACCCAGGAAAATAAACATTAATTTCCTGGATTATTGAAAAACATGAAAACCTAGATCTCAAAGGCCAACTGTCTTTGATTTCGATCAACTAAGTCTCTAAACTCTGTCAATGCCCCGATATATTGTTCCGGTGCGATCGCTCCTACATTGTTGTGAGTCGCATTAGGAACCAAAAGTATTCTTTTGGGAATAGTAGCTGCTTGAAACAGTCTTTCACTCATATAAGAAGGGACGGTGTTATCTTCGGTTCCATGAATTAATAATAAAGGAACTTGTAATAGACGTAACTTACCTAAAGAATCAAAACGTTGATGTAAAATTAAATCCGTCGGAAACAGTTGATAGAGCGAGCCCAGATAATCGACCATTTCCTTCATTGAAGTAAAGGTATTCTCCACAATAACGCCGGCCGCATTTGGTTTACGAACCCCTAAGTCAATAGCGACTGCCCCTCCCAAAGAATGACCATAGATAAAGATATTTTGGGGTTTGATTTGACGTTGTTCAATTAAATAATCCCAGGCTACTTGAGAATCTCGATAAACTTCTGATTCTGTGGGGAACTCTCCCTCACTAAAACCATAACCACGATAATCAATAATGAACACCGAAAAACCTTGTTCAGAAAAAGTCTTGACAGGACCGAGATTATGACTGATATTACCCCCATTCCCATGCAAATATAATAATACTTTGTCTGGGTAGTGTTGTGAGTCAATCCACCAACCATGTATTTTCTGCTGTTTGCCTTGAGGGGTAGTTACCGATAACCAAACCTCCTCATAACTCAATCCTAAATCTGCCGGAGTCGTTTCTATGGCAGAAGACGGTTTAAAAATCAGTCGGTTTTGACCTATCCACAAAGCCAAGCAAGCTGCTAAATAAGCTGTGACTCCCACACTAACACTATTCAGTAATCCTTTAAGTAAAAGATTAATCATCATTAAGACGTTATCCTCGATCTTGGGGTTATTCGTTATTAGTTATTATTGCTTATCACTGTAGCGAATCCCCAGTCAATCAGAATGCGCGAATTACCTCCAGTTTAAATCTCCTGATATCTAACTTTGTTCTTGTTCCATTTTCTCTCTCGCTTGTTCTACCCTTGCATCAGCAGTATTCATCACTTCATCCAACTTTTCAATCATTTCCCCAGGATAATTCTCTAAAATTTTAGTCGATAAAGCAATGCGATTTTTATACTCATCAATACTCAAAATCATCACCTTAATATCTTGATTGTATTTAAACAGATGGTTCAAATCATCTACACGCGAACCACTCACTTGAGTAATGTGTATTAGTCCAGAAACCCCGTCAAAGTCCACGAAAACGCCATAAGGTTGAATTTTGGCCACTTTACCATTTACCAATTGACCGGCTTCTAGTTTATCCATTCTGGCTGCGGCGATCGCCCGACGTTGAGATAAAACCAATTTATTCGCACTTTGATTAACTTCTAAAAAAGTAGCAGTTAATAATTGTCCCACTAAAGCGTTTAAATCCTCTTTTTCCATGAGATGCGATCGAGGGATAAACCCTTGTAACCCTTCCACTTCGCCAACCACACCCCCTTTATTGGTTCTTGTGACCCGCATTTGCACAGAATGACCAAGCTCAGCAATCTCTGCCACATTTTCCCAGGCTTCCTTTAATTGTAGTTGACGACGAGATAGCCTAACTTGTCCCTCTGCATTTTGTTCGCTGATCACCAAAAATTGGCTTTCTTCTTCTAGGGGTAAAATTTCTTCAAGATTGGGATTAGACTGTAAATCAACTTCATTGATGGGAACATAAGCAGTGGACTTACCACCAATATCAACATAGGCTCCATCATCGGTATGTTGAACAACTTTTCCCCGAATCACTTGTCCTTTTTCACATTTATAATCGTATTTATCAAGGGCTTGGGCAAAGTCATCCATAGAAAAGGAGATTTGAGAACCCTTGGGGGAACCTGCATCTGAAGTCATGAGAATCAATATTTATTGTAAAGACTGATAAGGACTGATAAACTCAGTCCACCCCTAAATTATACCCAAAAAACGGTGAGCGAGAAATAGCCACCTCCTTTTAAGGGGTGGCAGTGGAGCGAACGGGTATTTTAATCCCCCGTATCTATTTTTAGTTTATCGATACATTATTCCAAAAATAGTATCATAGTTTGCTCTTTTTGTTGTGGATCAAATTTGAGTAATCGTAATTTTTTATCACTTAATCTAATTGTAAATTTCTGCTTATAATAAAGCAGCAAGGTTTATTATCAATTTTAGAAGATTTACTATTAGTAAATCCTCCAATCCATCCCCTTATGATTTTTCCTTTACGAATGGTTTCTACATAGTCGCCAGAACGAAAAATAAAAGGAGTTACGGTTCCCCCTTGAC
>JASJEA010000179.1 GCA_030064935.1 Crocosphaera sp.
TGGCCAGGAATTAATTGACCAGAATCTTTAACTCCCGCATCTCTTTTCATCATCGATTCTGTTAAATCACCCAATAAACTAACAATACCAATTAATAGCCCTAAAACCATTCCTGTTAAATACCAATAGGGCCAACCCAAATACCAAGCACCAATTTCTCCGACAATAATACTTCCTAATAAGCCAAATAATGCCCCTTCTACTGTTTTTTTGGGACTAATATCAGACAGACGGGTTCTCCCTAACCATTTTCCCATAATATAA
This sequence comes from Crocosphaera sp., assembly GCA_030064935.1. Taxonomy (GTDB): domain Bacteria; phylum Cyanobacteriota; class Cyanobacteriia; order Cyanobacteriales; family Microcystaceae; genus Crocosphaera. The sequence goes on from JASJEA010000179.1 coordinate 265, forward strand.
GCCCCAATATCCGCCGCCCAAATACAACCAAAAGCCAAACAAGTCACAGTTAAAGCAGGGGGAAATAATTTTGGTTCGGTCCAAGATTCAGGCCAGTAGCCCATAAAGGGTAAATTACTGCTCGCTACATTGACAGTGGGAACCGCATGGGCGAAACCTACCCGCAATCTTACCCAATAACTGGGCAAATATCCCCCATAGAATAAACCGAGAACAGAAGTAGAAATATCGGCAATACTAGCTAACTTGGGCTGGAATAAGAGATAAAAACAGATTAACGCCCCTGTCAAGGGAAACAACGCATCCGTAATAGGTGGAGCAATAGCTGAACTGATGAGCAGTATTTGAGAAACTACGAGGGTTGTTTTCGCAGCCGGGGCGATCCCTTTTGCCCGAACCAATTGGAAATACTCCAATTGTCCCAAGAAGACAATAACACACAGTCCAAGGGTAAAGTACCATCCTCCAACAATTAACATTCCCAAGGCAAGGAAAATGGCAACGACAGCCGTGATAATTCGAGTCCAAGGCATAAGATTAGAAAAGGATTAAGGTGAGGAGTCGGGAGGCAAAAACATTAAGGATTCCTTATGAAAGGTTAACAAATTTTCTCCCCTTCATTCTACAAATTTAGTACAAGTCTTAGTAATTGCCTCTTTTCCTATGGTACAAAAGGTTAAAATTTTTCACCACTGAGAATAAAAATAGGGTCCACAGCAGCTAAGGTTTGAGATATTCCTCTCCTTTCTAAGCGGTTCATTCCCCCCTGAACCACCTCTATATTCCTGGCTTGCACTGCGGCTAAGCCCTCTGAAATGAGGTACAGGTTTTCTAAGTTAGAAGCAGTGGCTACGAGCCTTCCTTCGGGCTTTAATCGTTGCCAAACCTCTGTTAAAATCTCCTTGATAGGTCGTCCTCCTTCGAGACAAACTCGATCAGGTAACGGTTTGAGTTCGTTGAGACAGTTGGGGACTTGCCCTTCAAAAATCTTGACATTTTGTACCTCAAAGCGATCGCAGTTGCGACGAATGAGATTAACCACATCTTCATCTCTTTCAACGGCAATAATCTGACTTTCAGGACACAATAAGCCTACTTCTACGGGTATGGTTCCCGTTCCTGCACCAATATCCCACACCACTGAGTCTTTTTTCAATCTTAAGGCAGAAATGAGCAGTAAACGCACTTCTCGTTTACTTAGGGGAATACCTGGTAAGCGTTCAAAGAGATCATCAGGAATACCAGGGGTTTTATAAGGCCAAAGCATGATTGTACAACCTTTTGGTAGTTAGATAGGGTAACAATTTGTAGCAGTGTTGGGAATTTTCTTTTTGGGCTGTTTAATATTGTAGAACGTGGATTGTCAGAAATTACAAAAATAACGTTGCTCAAAGTAAATAACTTATCATTTTTAAAGCTAACATATCCCTTTATCTAATCATTCTTAACCCGTTCTCGCAATTTTAATCAATATGACTACATATACTTTAATAAAATGGACAGTAGAAGATTATCATCGCATGATTGAAACAGGAATTCTCGATAATCGTCATGTAGAATTAATTGCAGGAGAAATTATCGAAATGAGTCCAGAAGTAACCTTTCATCGTTTTCTCAATCATCGAGGGGTCAAATATTTACGATCAATTCTAGGAAATGAAGCGGAAATTATGGAAGCTCATCCGATTACATTACTAGATTCAGAACCGGAACCTGATGTTACAATTGTTCGCACTCCTGATACTTTATATCTTAATCGTCATCCCTATCCTAAAGATATTTATTGGCTTATCGAAATAGCAGGCAGTACCCTTAATAAAGATTTAATCGACAAAAAGAGTTTATATGCTAAGTTTAATATTCCTGAATATTGGGTGATTGATATTAACAATAAAATGTTATATGTTTTCCAAAATCCTCAAGCAAATGATTATAAAATAACTAAAACGTATCAAGAAGGGATAATTTATCCCCTCGCTTTCCCGAAAGCAGAAATTGATGTCAAAAAATTGATAGATTTAGAATAATTAATTATCTAAAATTAGCTTGATCTAACCAAATATTTTTTAACTCAGTTCCAGCAATTCTCATCATAAACTTTTCCATTAATCTTTGTTTTTGTTCAGATGATAAATGATTTTTCCAGTCACCTATTTCTCCTTTACGAACAAATTGAGGCATATTTTCAGGGCGTTTACTTGACCAACGCTGTTGATCTTTTTTCATATTTTCTAGAGAACTATTGATGATAATTTTATTGAAAATTTCTTCATTATTTAGACATTTTAAATAATCAGATTCTAGAAAATTAGCTATTTTTATAATAATTGCTTTCAGATCATTTTTCATACTTTCATAGGTAATAAACAAAACATTTTCATCCTCTTTATGGTGATACCAAGCAACTAAATGATCAAAATAGTCTCCAAAGTCAATTTCTCCTTTTATAAAGCATTCAAAAAAATCATCAAATGTTCCTTCTGCAAAATCATAATGTTTAATAAAACCTCTAGTATGATGATAAAAGGAAACCACACAATCAAAAGGATTTCTGGCCACATAAATATATTTTGCTTGTGGATGATATGGGGTTAAATCATAAGGTAAATGGGTTTTAATGACTCTTGGTTTAGGTAACTTGTCAATTTTATCTTTTCCTACTTCTTCCAAATGAGGGATATAATCTTCTAGCTTTTCTGACGGGGATAAAGGTTCCCCTTGATGTTGCATTAACCAGAGAATATATTGTGTCCAAGTTGTGCCACATTTAGGATAAGTTACTAGAAAAATATCTGAAGGTTGTGCCTGATATTTAAGTGCAGAGGTAAACCCTTCAATGGGGAATCCTATAGGCATAAGAAAACCATTATGATTATAGTAACTGGGTTTTTTGGTCATGATTTATTTTGCTTTGACTAATAAAGTATTAACTTCAAGTTTAGGGGCTGGAAATGATAAAGGAGAAATGAAACCACACTCTTATTGTGATCTTAACAGATTCTTTTCAAATAAAAACAGACAACAATATCCACCTCCATAGCTAAACTGTACCCATTATTTGATAAGCTGTGAGTAAAGAGAATTAAAAGAGAAAATATTATGATGGCAAACCAGGAACATTTAACAGTCTTAGAAAACCAAAAAAAATTGCTAATTTTGCAAAACAGAAATCTTCAAAATAATGCAGATTTACTCACAATTGATTTAAGGGAAAAAAATCTCAGTCAATCGAATTTAGAAAAAGTTAACTTAAGCCAAGCCAACTTACAAAAAGCTGATCTAAATCAAGCAAATTTAATGGGCGCAAACTTGAGTTATGCACAACTACAACAAGCCAACTTAATGGGGGCAAATCTACGTCAAACGAATCTCATTCAAGCCAACTTAGTAGAAGCCAATTTAATTGGAACATCCTTAAGAAATAGTCAGATAAAAGAAGCTGATTTCAGTCGTTCTCAACTTAATCGTACCAATTTAAGTGAAGCTTGTGGACAAGGAACTAACTTTTGCGAAGCCAATCTTTCTCAAGCGAGCTTATACGAAGCAGAACTACAAGAGGCCTATTTTTATCGAGTTACTTTATATAAAGCCCAACTGATTCAAGCCCATTTATCTCATAGTTATCTTTGTCATGCTAACCTACAAGAAATTCAAGGCCATCACCTGGATTTAAGATGGTGCAACTTAACTCAAGCTAACCTACAAGGAGCTAATTTACAAAGAGCCAACCTTAGTTATGCCAACCTTAGCTATGCCAACCTACAAGGAGCCAATCTCACTGGCGCAGACTTGAGAGGGGCAAATTTAGTGGGGACTAATCTAGAACAGACTAACTTAACTGAGGCCAAGTTATCAGATACTATCAGGGCTTAATAAATTGTTAGATATAAGGGGAAAAAATCGCAGTATTCTAATAAAGACAAACAGATAATCATGGTTAATAATTGAGTTTCAATCCATGCTAGAAAAAATCTTATACGCTGATTCAGGAACCGAGACAACTCAAGAAATGCTCAAGGTTTTGATGGATCTTCCCGCAATTAAAAAAGCATCCCTTAATATTCTCCACGTTGTTCCTCCTCAAATTACCACCGATGCGATCGCTGCCAAATGGGAAGAAGGGGGAAAGTTAATCGCAAGTATCTTAGATAACCTTAAACTAGATCCGGCCAGTGTTTCCACCATGCTACGTCAAGGCGATCCTAAGGATACAGTTTGTCAAGTAGCTGATGAGATTGACGCAGATTTAATTATTATGGGTTCGAGAGGACTTAAACGCCTAGAGGCCATTCTCGAAAAATCCGTTAGTCAATACGTTTTCCAACTCACTAACCATCCCATGTTGTTAGTAAAGGATGATGTTTATGTCAAAAAGATTAAGCGGGTTATGGTTGCTCTCGATAAATCTCCTGCAGCCCAATATGCTCTGGACTTAGCTTTGTATTTGTTACGGGACTACACAGAGGCCGAACTGATTTTAGCACGGGTCAACCCTGATATTAAATCGGAACTTTTGCCCCTCTCGAAAGCGGAAATGGAGAATAACCCTGTAGTGGCAGAGGCTGCAACCAAAGTAAAACGGATGGGGGTTTCCTATCGTTGTGCAGTTACAGGAGGTCGTCCTGGGGAACAACTGTGCCAGTTAGCTGAGGAGTACAACGTTGACTTGTTACTGTTAGGATCACCTGATCGCCGTCCTTCTGTAGCCAAAGCCTTACCCGACTTAGATCGCCTTTTGGGCACATCTTTATCTGATTATGTTCGGGTCAATGCTAACTGTCCAATTCTCCTCGCCCGAAAAGAAGGCCTTTAGGTGCCATTGAGAGGAACAAAACTTAAAGCTTTGTAACAAGATGTTTCACAAAAGGTCGCTTATGACGCAAAGTAATGATTGAATCCGTTGCATTTTAGGAGTTTGCGACTCATGTTATCTGAAACTCAGGTTATCGTTGCTTTAATTATTGCCTTATTTCCAGGTTTTCTTGCTTTTCGCTTGGCCACGGAACTTTATAAGTAACGACTTCGTTTAATAAAACAGATACCTATTCATCCCAACAAAAGCCCATTAAGATAATATTTCTTCGGGGTGTTGTTTGGGATGAGTAGCCTATCATAGATGAGTTATCTGTTTAATCTATGTCCATGTCTAGTCAGCGTCGTTCTCGCCGTCAAACCTCTTCCAAGTACCATCCTGATCATCAATGGGTTGCCACAGAAATTACCATCAAATTAGCCATTAACGGTATTTTATCAGCCGTTGCAGTAACCAGTTTATTTCAATTAATTCCCCATCACTGGTCTCAAAAAGCACAATTAAAGGAAATTAGAGTCGAAGTAGAAGAAACAGAAAAGCGGGTTTCCCAGTTGAGAGATAGCTTTCGCCATAATTTTGATCCCCATAAAATTAATAAAGTGATGGAAGAACAAAGTCCACGTTTACAACCCACCCAAAGACGAATCTTTTGGCTGAAAGAATCTATATAAAAGTATTTACAAATAAGTTTGTAATTTTTTAGCTAAACTAATGATATAGGGCTCTTTAAACAAACTACTATGATACCCAGGTATTTCGTTAATTTCTACTCCTTCTGTTACTAGACTCGCTATTTTAGAAGGGTAGAATAAACTATATTGTTTGGATAAAAATAAAGTAACTTTACCTTCATAGCGTTGAGGAGAATATTCTTCTCTCGCTTGTTCAAAGGCTTTTAAGAGACGAACATCTTCTAGAGTACGGGATAAGGTAATTTTGTTGTTCATCAATAATTTTCCCTGTAATTGTTGTAGATTTATTCTTAGTTTTTCCTGAGTGTAAAAAAGTTTATTTTTCAGGCTTTCTCTCAGATAATCAAGACCAAACTGCTGCCAATTATACCAATACCAATATAAATCGAACTGTTCCGTTTTCCAAATACTATCAATAAAGACTAATAAAGCTATTTCTTTTCCCTTAGCTTTTAGTTGTTGTGCAATCTCAAATGTCAAAAATGAATCGGCACAGTAGGTTACTAAATAATATGGTCCTGTTGGTTGAACATTTTCTATATCTTCAATAAATTTAGTAGCAATTTTCTCTAAACTTAAAGAGGATATTTGCGGTTTGAGAAATTCTGTAATACCAAAAACATTAAGAACATAAAAGGGCTGATTTATATCTAAGTAATCTCCTAGTTTTCTAGCTTGACTGATAGAGTTAATAAAAAATAATGGGGGCTTACTACCTTGACTTTTAATAGGAACTAAGGAAGATTCTGATGTGATATTTTTTCCTTCTCGAATTAAAACCGTCATGTATTGTATAGTAGGATTTTGTAAAAAGGTAGATAGATTAATATTAATTTTGAATTCTTGTTGGATTTTGGATAATAATCTCATGGCTACAAGAGAGCTTCCGCCTATATCAAAGAAATTATCCTCTAAATTAACAAAACTAATTCTTAAAGTTTGTTTCCAGATAGTTATTAATCGTGACTCTATTTGGCCTTCAGGCTTTTGATGGAGTTTTGTATTAGGAGAAGCCTTAAAATTAGGTAAAGGTAAAGATTGATAATCTATTTTTTTATTTCTTGTTAGGGGGAAATTATCAAGAAAAATAAAAGCCGAAGGTATCATATAAATCGGTAATTTTCTTTTTAAATATTCTTGGATTTTAATTTTATTTAATTCTCTGTTTTCAGTAATTATATAAGCGGTTAATAATTTATCTTGGTCAGATAGTCTATGAGTCATAACAACCGCATCACGAATATCAGAATATTCCCTTAAAGCTGTTTCAATTTCGCCTAATTCAACACGAAATCCTCTAATTTTAACTTGTTTATCTATTCGTCCTAAAAATTCAATGTTCTTATCTGGTAAATATCGGGCATAGTCACCAGTTTTATATAATCTCTCTTGACTATCAAAGGGACTAGCAATAAATCTTTTAGCGGTTAATTCAGGACGGTTTAAATACTCTCTAGCCAATCCATCTCCTCCGATATAGAGTTCCCCGCGAACCCCTATAGGAACTGGATTCAAATAAGTATCTAAAATATAGACTTTGGTATTAGCAATAGGACGACCAATGGGAATTGATTTAGTGGACTTAGTAACTTCTTGAATAGTATGACAACAGGTAAATGTTGTATTTTCTGTTGGGCCATATCCGTTAATTAACTGACAATTTACATTACTTTCTATAAACTTTTTAACATGATAAACAGATAAAGTATCCCCTCCAGTCAAGAGATAACGTACAGCTTGTAAAGCTTCTAATTTTTCATCTACAATCAGATTAAATAGCCCAGAAGTCAACCACAAAACTGAAATATTATTCTCTTTTATCATCTTTTCTATTTTATCTAAAGTAGGTAATAATAAGGGAAAAATAATTAATTTTGCACCATTAAGTAAGCAGCCCCAAATTTCAAAAGTAGCAGCATCAAATGAAAGTGAGGCAAGTTGTAAAAAGATGTCTTGAGAATTAATAGTAATATAGTTTGTATTCTTCACTAGACGAACAACACCTTGATGCAGAATAGAAACCCCTTTCGGTTGCCCAGTAGAACCAGATGTATAGATAAGATAAGCTAAATTTTTACCTGTGATATTATTCTCAAGATTATTCATAGATTCTCTCTCAATATCCTCCCAAGTTGTATCCAAATTGATAATTTTTAAGGATTCGAGTGATAGATTAGAGGATAAAGATTGTTCGCTTAAAAGTATAGAAATTCCTGAATCTTCTATCATAAACTTCACTCGTTCTTGAGGATAAGCCGGATCTAAGGGCACATAAACAGCACCAGCTTTAAGAATTGCTAATAATGTAACAATTCTTATCAAAGAAGGGGGGAGATATAATCCAATATATTGCTCTATCTTAACTCCCAATTTTCGTAAATAATGAGCTAATTGATTCGCTTTATTATTCAATTCTTGATAGGTAATTTTTTGTTCTTCAAAAACCAGTGCAATAGCATTAGGATTGTTATTTACCTGTTCTTCAAATAACCGATGAATTGATTTAGTCTGCGGATAATTACTTTCTGTGTGATTCCATTTTTTTAATAGTTGATGCTCTTCTGGCTCTGTCAATAATGGTAATTGCCAAATCGTTTGTTCAATGTTACTTGATATTCCTGATAATAACATCTGAAAATGACCTATCATTCTCTTTATGGTAGCAGACTTAAATAAATTCGTCTTATATTCCCATTCACCGATTAATTGCCCATTCTCTTCTTTTATAAATAGAGTTAGATCAAATTTAGAAGTTGTGAGAGATTGTTTAACGGGGGTAAGTGTTAACCCTGGTAATTGTTGCTCTTCTAGCGGTGCATTTTGTAAGACAAACATGACCTGAAATAACGGGGTATAAATCAAATTTCGTTGTGGGTTTAAGACTTCAACTAATCGTTCAAAAGGAACATCTTGATTGCTATAAGCTTCTAAACAAATCTGTTTCACACGCTTTAGTAATTCTCGAAAACTAGGATTATTACTTAAATCAGTTCTGATCACCAATGTATTAACAAACATACCAATCAGACTTTCAAATTCTTGATATTTTCTACCAGCAATAGGGGTCCCAACTATAACATCTTCTTGCCCTGTATAGCGACACAATAAAACTTGGAAAACTGCTAATAAAAGCATAAACAAACTTACCCCTTCTTGTTGAGCAAGTAAGCTTAATTTTTTAGTTAATTGTGGTGATAAAACAAACGATTCTGTTGCTCCTTCGTAAGTTGTAGATTTAGGGCGAGGATAGTCTTGTGGTAGTTCTAAAATGGGTAAAATTCCATCTAATTGTTGTTTCCAATAATTAAATTGAGGTTCTAGAATTTTATTCTCTAAACATTTTTTTTGCCATAACGAAAAGTCTGAATATTGAATTGATAATGTGGGTAGTGAGTAACTGAGATTACTCATATAGGCTGTATATAGTGCTTTTAATTCAGTGAAAAATAAATTAAACGACCAGCCATCAAAAATAATATGATGAATATTAAATAATAAAATATATGAGTCTGATTTTAAATGTAATGCTTGTATACGAAATAAAGGATATTTTTCTAGATTAAAAGGTTTGTTTATTAATTTATCTGTTATTTTAATAATTTCTATATCTTGTTCTTGTTCAGTTAAATAATCTAAATCAAGGATAGGTAAATTAAAGTC
>JASJEA010000017.1 GCA_030064935.1 Crocosphaera sp.
GGATTTACAACAATTAATTGATGAAGGTCAATTATTTATTCTTGATGCGTCCCCAGATCCCGAAGGGCAAGAAGTGGTGGGAAGTTTTGATTTATCTGCTTTAATTGAACGTATACAATACGCTATTCATAAATACAAAGCTAAATTAGTTTCTATTGATTCTGTTACCGCAGTTTTTCAACAATATGATGCTGCCTCCGTAGTGAGACGCGAGATTTTTCGTCTAGTTGCCCGTTTAAAACAGTTGGGAGTTACCTCTATTTTAACCACAGAAAGGGTGGAAGAATACGGACAAATTGCTCGTTTTGGGGTAGAAGAATTTGTATCTGATAATGTTATTATTCTCCGTAATGTTTTAGAAGGGGAACGTCGTCGTCGGACCATTGAAATTCTTAAATTACGGGGAACGACTCACATGAAAGGAGAATATCCTTTTACCATTACAAATGATGGCATTAATATATTTCCATTGGGGGCAATGAGGTTGACACAACGATCATCCAATGCACGAATTTCTTCGGGAGTTGAAACCTTAGATGAAATGTGTGGTGGCGGTTTCTTTAAAGACTCCATTATTTTAGCCACTGGAGCAACAGGAACCGGAAAAACTTTATTAGTAAGTAAGTTTTTACAAGAAGGCTGTCGTCAAGGAGAAAGGGCAATTTTATTCGCCTATGAAGAGTCTCGCGCCCAGTTATCTCGAAACGCTTTTTCTTGGGGCATTGATTTTGAAGAAATGGAAAGCAAAGGGCTTTTAAAACTATTATGTACCTATCCAGAATCAGCCGGTTTAGAAGATCATTTACAGATTATTAAATCAGAAATTTCTGAATTTAAACCTTCTCGTATTGCCATTGATTCCTTATCTGCGTTAGCGAGGGGAGTGACAAATAATGCCTTTCGTCAATTTGTCATTGGGGTGACAGGGTATGCAAAACAGGAAGAAATTACCGGTTTCTTTACCAATACCACCGATCAATTTATGGGGGCCCATTCTATTACAGAATCTCATATTTCTACTATTACGGATACAATTTTGATGTTGCAATATGTAGAAATTAGAGGCGAAATGTCACGGGCAATCAACGTCTTTAAAATGAGAGGCTCATGGCATGATAAAGGTATTCGAGAATATATGATCAATCAAGATGGTCCTATTATTCAAGATTCTTTCCGTAATTATGAACGCATTATTAGTGGTTCCCCCAGTCGGATTGCGGTTGATGAAAAAAGCGAATTATCTCGTATTGTTAGGGGGGTTAAAGATAAGAGAGAAGAGTAACATGGAGAATTGAGAATTGAGAATTGAGGATGGAGAATTGAGGATGGAGAATTGAGAATTGAGAATGGAGGATGGAGGATGGAGAATGGAGAATTTATCTCGATCAATTCTACATTCTCAACAATTCTAAATTCATCAAATGTTCTTGTAACAAACGATGAATAAACCGATAACCTCCACCCACACGCTGTAATAATAATTGTTCCGTACAATAATCTAAAAAACGGGCATAATGCCAAGGAGTATAACCATTAAAGGTTAACACTAAGCGTAAACTGAAATGTTGTAATACAGCCAGCCCACTAGGAGAAATGATTAAAGAGTAAGCTACCATAAAAATTAGAAAACCCCGTAAACTAACAAATAATCCTTGATCAATTTGATTTAACCATCCCGACATCATCCATAACCCCAAATATAACCCCCCCCCCCAGAATTATTACTAATGCCGTGGTTACAATGGCGTTATAAACTGAATATCGAATCCCTTGATTGGGTTGGGTTTTTATCTCTAATTCCCCCTGTTTCAGCCCGTAAATCAGCCCGACAATCAGCCCGACAATCAGCCCGTAAATCAGCCCGTAAATCAGCCCGACAATCAGCCCGTAAATCAGCCCGACAATCAGCCCGAAAATGCGTCTTTGCCTATTATTGGCTAAGTCTGTTGGTTGTAACTTCTCAATTAGGAAAATAGTTTGATTATTCCTATCTAACTGTCTAGCTAACCACTGTAAATAGTGACGAGTTTGCTGTGGTTTCCTCACATATTGCAAATAACTTTTTAAGCTTTGCTGTCTCCTTTGGGGAGAATTCCTAATTTTCTGTTCATACTTACTTTGCCAATATCCTACATTATCTAATCTTTCTTCTAAATAAACTTCCATTAGATAAAATATTTTTTCCCTTTGTGTTGTTAATCCTTTTTGACTTTCCCTTGAAAGCTTATCATTAGCTAATACCATAATATCTAAAAATAAGGGAATTTTTGCCAAGTCTCGCCACTCTTCATCCCCTTGTATCAATTGCTGAATGGTTAATGCTTTTGTTTCCTGTAAATATTCATTAATTTGTTCATCACTTAAAGGTTGTAAAATAACTGAGCCATTTAAACCAATGCGAGTATTTAATAACTCAAATTCTTTGAGGCGACTACACACCACTAAAGGATTTTTCCAATGACGAGGAAGTAAAAACTTATTAATAGCATCCACACAAACAGCTTGTCTATCACTTCTTAATTCATCTAAACCATCTAATAAAGGAATAATTAACTGCTCCTCTAAATATTCTTGTGCCAGTTTTTTATTAAAACCATGTTGTACATTCAACTCATCAATTAACCAATCTTTTATAGTTGTATAATTATTTGTCCAAGAAGACAAATTAAATAACAAAGGAATGGGATGATTAATATCATTTTCTGCTCGTATAGCCAAGATTTCTGCTAACTGATACAAAGCAGTTGATTTCCCCGCTCCTGGATCACCTAAAATAAGTAAACGCCCTTGAATATCTTTTGCTCTATCATAGACATTAATAATAGAAGTTCCTGATGGTAAAAACTCCACTTTTTGCTCACCCCGTTTCAACTGCATCGCAGGAATAACTTTAGTTTCATCAACTTGTTTATCGAGGGTAATATAAACTTGATTACGTAATGATTGAGATAATAATCTTGTTGCTGTATTCTTGCTATATTGGATTAAATTACGTTGATTTTCATCTCGTTTGCTTTGGGGTTTGTTATAATAAAAGTTCTGAGTATTCTTATTAGTAATATTTTCATGATAATCTCTCCCTGCAAACCCACCGCCAACATTCGCATCAGAAAAATCATTGCTGGTTTGTTCATTTTTATCTCTACCAATATTATCGCCACTTACTGAGTCGTTTTGTTTCATTACCTCAATTAAATTAATATTGTGCTTTCATGATACAACATTTTCCGAGATTAGCAGAATATCGACAGAAGTTTAATATAATCATCAATAATGATAGGTGAGAAATGACAAGTTAAATCTTATTGCTATAAACAAATAATCAACAATAATTATGACCATAGAAATAACAGTAGAAAAAGAAGGCGATCGCTTGGATCTTTGGCTATCAAATTATCTCAAAGATTTCTCTCGTTCCCGTTTACAAAAACTGATTGAACAAGGAAATATTACTCTTAATAATGAAATTTGTACCAATAAAAAAATAAAAGTAAAAATCGGCGATCGCCTACAAATTAACTTACCTGCTCCGAAACCGTTAGAATTAGAACCAGAAGCCATTCCCTTAGATATTCTCTACGAAGATGAGCAGCTAATTATTATTAATAAACCAGCAGGTTTAGTGGTTCATCCAGCACCGGGACACGAAACTGGAACCTTAGTTCACGCCCTATTATATCACTGTTCCAATTTAGCAGGAATTGGGGGGGTACAAAGACCAGGAATTGTTCATCGTTTAGATAAAGATACCACAGGTGCAATAGTAGTGGCAAAAACAGATTTTGCTCATCAAAACTTACAAGAACAAATCAAAAATAAGACAGCAAAAAGAGAATATTTAGGGATTATTTATGGCGTTATAAACAACAAAAAATATGGGAATAAAAACAATAATAAAGGGATAATTAATTTACCCATTGGTCGTCATCCTGTCGATAGAAAAAAAATGGCAATTGTCCCAATAGAAAAAAGAGGAAGAGAAGCAGTTACTCATTGGGAAATAATAGAAAGATTAGGCAATTATAGTTTAGTTAAATTTCGCTTAGAAACAGGAAGAACTCATCAAATAAGAGTCCATAGTAGTTATATGGGTAATCCCATTTTAGGTGATCCCTTATATAGTTCTAACCGTTCCTTAAAAATGAAGTTATCCGGACAAGCATTACACGCTTACCAATTAACATTAACCCATCCCATAACTTTAGAAAAAATAGAAGCGATCGCCCCTTTACCTAACGAATTTACTAAATTATTGAATTATCTAAGAAAAAATTAATTCTAAATTCTAAATTCTAAATTCTAAATTCTAAATTCTCCATTCTCTTAGCCGTAATTAAGTTTAAAAGAACGACGATGATGAAAACAAGGACCATATTGTTGCAAAGCATGACGATGTTTTTTAGTGCCATATCCCTTATTATTTTCTAAATCATAATGAGGGTATTTAGTAGCCAAACGGATGATTAATTGATCGCGCCAAACCTTAGCTAAAATACTAGCAGCAGAGATCAGAGGAGAAGAGCTATCGCCGCCAACAATTGTTTTTTGAGGAATGGTAAGATTGGGTATTTTTTGGTTTCCATCCACCAAACAAAGTTGAGGAGTTACAGATAGTTTAGTAATCGAGCGTTGCATGGCTAATAAAGAAGCTTTTAAAATGTTAAGGCGATCAATTTCTTGAGAGGAAGCATAACTAATATGATAAGAAATAGCCAGATTTTTAATCTCTTTAGCCAATATTTGACGACGTTTCTCAGATAATTGTTTACTATCCTTGACTCCTATTTCTTCAAAGGTAGCGATCGCATTTTCTTCCAAGACGACGGAAGCAGCAACCACAGGACCAAATAAACAACCCCGCCCCACTTCATCAACTCCAGCCATTAAGATTTGTGAATGAGAAAATAATTGAGTAGACATGAGAGTAATTTGATATAATTGAAATATATGGATAAATTTTAGAAATTTCACTATGGCATTTTTTCGTCAATATATCGCTCCATTGCTAATTGTTTTAATCTTTGTGATTGCTTTAGTGGCAGTAACTGCACGGGCTTTCTTACCATCAGATTTATCCGCACCAGCCCCTGTCAATGATATTAGCTTATCTTCAGGCATTTCTTAAGAAACGATAATCAAACCATCCGCTTCTAATCTTGCCTTTTATTATGGTAAGATGCGTGTTAAAACTAGCCGGAATTTTTTATCTTAAGTAATTAGTTTTATTATCAATGAAAACAGAGATTAAAGTATATCAACCTTCTGGTATTCTTGATGGCACTAAATCCCATCAGTTTCGTCAAAACATCCAGAAATTAATAGAGGCAAAACCAAGTGTGGTGGTGATTGATTTTAAGGATGTTAGCTTTATGGATAGCTCAGGTTTAGGAGCTTTAGTGTTGTCCTTAAAAACAGTTAGAGCGGCTGGTTGTAAGCTATTTCTTTGTTCCCTTAATGAACAAGTTACGATGTTGTTAGAATTAACAGATATGGACAAGGTATTCAAAATTTTTGAGAGTCGAGAGGAATTAGAAAAAGAGATTAGTAACTATTAAAATATCATGTTTTACCACTTTCTCTACTAAATTAATTAAAGTCGTTAAAACCTTGTTTTAATGAACATTTTCCCTGACTTTTTTCTATATCAAGATGTGAGAAAAAGTTAATAAAGAAAAGGAATCTGACCATTAAATACTATCAATAAAACTAACCTCAATAATGGATAAATCGTCATCAAATTTGTCCTTAAAATGGTGTAACTTAAGACAACCAATAAGATCATCTAAATTGTCTGAATGCTTTTTATTATAATCTTTGACCAAAGATAAAAACTTTTTTAACCCCAGAAGTTTACCATCTTCTTGCTCAATCTCATAAATTCCATCGCTAAAAATATATAATTTAGACAACTCGTTAATAAATAAATGTTCATTGACATAACTGGCATCGGGAAACATTCCCACAGGAAGTCCAGGGGTTTTAAGCTGTCTTATGATCTGTTCTTCTTCTGAGTTAGATGATAAGAGAATGCCAGGAGGATGACCTGCACTAGCATAAATTAGTTGACGATTTTGACAATTATAAACTCCATACCAAATAGTAAAATATTTATCATTGGTATCAGTCATTTGAAAGGTTTGATTGAGTCCTGTTAAAACCTCATCAGGATGATAATAATCAACAAAACTTAAATTTTGAGAACGTAACAAATTAATCACGGCCAAAGCTGGTAAAGCAGCCCGTAAACCATGACCCGAAACATCTAAAAGATAAAGAGCTAAATGATGATCATCTAACCAAAAATAATCAAACCCATCCCCTCCCAGTTGACTAGAGGGAATAAAGCGAGAGTTGATCGACAGACAAGGATGTTGTAGAGGTTCAGGTAAAATAGAGCTAACGTATTCTGCCGCCTCTGCCAACTCTGTTTCTAAAAGTAGCTTTTGTTCAGTTAAATCTTGACTCAACTGATGTAATCTCAATCCTGAACGGATTCTAGCAATAAATTCATTCATTTCAATGGGTTTACACAGGAAGTCATCAGCCCCTGCATCTAGCCCTTTGACTCGATCATCAACAGATCCCAAAGAGGTAAGTAAAATAAAAAAAGTGGTCGCCAATTCAGGAATACTTTTAACCTGACGGCACACCTCTAAACCAGTCATTCCTGGCATCACCCAATCACAAATAATAATAGCAGGATGTAATTCTTTAGCCTTGCTTAACCCTTCCTCCCCTTCTCCAGCGCAAATAACATCGTAACCCTGACGTTTGAGGGTTCTTTCTAGTAATAAACGAATCGTTTGGTCATCATCGATTAAGAGAATTTGAGGCATAATGTAGTCGACCTTGATCCAGCCTTGTATATGGGGGGATTCTCAATGGGAAAGCTAAATGGAAACCTAACTATTATTCTAAAAGTGTTGGGTGACAAAACCCAAAAATTACCAAGACTGTTACGACAATGGGGAAAGAAAAACGCTTTCAAAAGCATATTAATCATAAAAAATCTCGTCAGTTAGTTAATAATGCCGTAACTAACAAACAATCTATCGCTATAGAGGATTTAAATGGTATTAGAGAGCGGACTAACAAAAACCCTAGAAGCAGAAGAGATAAGCGATTAGGTAAAAATATTCAGGCATTGGGGGCGATTATAAACCGCCCTGGAGGTTCGGGCTTGTCTTGTAAGTTAAAGACTGAAGTACAATATATTCAGCTTAACTTATTCGATAGTCTAGGGCTACTAAAAACGTCTACTTCAGCGTAGCGAGGAGGCGTAGTTTATCTGTCGTTGATTCTAGAGGCTTTACATCATTGAGCGTCCTTCAACAGATTTCGTTCAAAGTAAACAGTGACCTAAAAGCACTAGACGAAGTTTTAGGTTACTTCGATGATATCAATCAACCTTGGATTCCCAAGAAAGATTGGTTACAGTGTCAGTTAGCCTTAGCAGAAGGCTTTACCAATGCAGTCCGTCATGCCCATAAAGATATCCCCCCCGACATTTTAGTGGAAATTGAGCTTAAGCTCACAAACCATAGTTTGGAAATACGCATTTGGGACTCTGGTCCCTATTTTGATTTGGAAGGGTTTCTCAAAACGAATGCTAATCAGGATACTCGTTTTGCGGGTCATGGCCAAGGGCTGCCTATCCTACAAAAAATTGCTGCTCAATTGAGTTATATTCGTAGCGAGGATGAACGGAACTGTTTACTGATTATCAAAAATTTTTCCCTTCCCTAAGCGGATCGGTCTAAAATATTTATATGTCTAACCTTCATTCTATTATTTCGAGCGAATGGCTCAATAGCCAACTACCTAACTCTAATCTTATTATTATTGACTGTCGCTTCCGTTTGGGCGATCCTGACTGGGGATATCAACAATACCTTAACAGTCATATTCCAGGAGCTTATTATTTAGATTTAGACAAGGATTTATCTTCTCCCGTCAAGAATCATGGGGGCCGTCATCCCCTTCCAGATCCTTTTGTGTTTGCTGCCAAGTTAGAAGAAATAGGCATTGTACAGGGAGAAACTTGTGTCATTGTTTACGATGACCTACGTTTTGCCTTTGCTGCCCGTTTATGGTGGTTATTGCGTTACTTTGGCCATGAAAATGTGGCTGTGTTAGATGGGGGTTGGCAAGGTTGGCAACGCCAAGGACATACCGTAGACAATGTGATTCCCCCAGCTAAATCAGGGCGTTTTGTTCCTCAACCTCATCATGATTGGATTATAGATATTGAGGCTCTTAAGCAGCGTAAAGACAAATCAGATGTCGTTTTAATCGATTCACGGGACAGCGATCGCTATCGAGGAGAAAGAGAACCCATTGACCCTATTGCGGGACACATTCAGGGGGCAGTTAATTCCCCGTGGAAGCTCGTTAGTACAGAAGAATTTGGGCTACTACCTGAAGAGGAACAACGCGCATTATGGAGCGATTTTCAGGGGTCTGAGGAGATGATAGTTTATTGCGGTTCGGGAGTAACGGCTTGCGTCAATCTTTTGTCCATGGAATTAGTGGGGATCAAAGGGGCGAAATTATATCCTGGGGGTTGGAGTGACTGGTGTTCCTACCTAGTTAACACTTAGCTCGTTGGATTTACTCAAATTTAATCCATTCTACAAACTGGTTAACTTTTAAGGTAAAATTTTAGTTAAGTAACCTAACTAAAATTCTACATTAAGCTACTTAATCTATTTCTTTATTATTATTTATACTTAGGTCTTAAAGTTTATGGATGCTACGAATACTTGTATGTGTCAGAAAGAGCGTCTTTCTATATTTGTCGATGGCAATAATATGTTTTATGCTCAGCAAAAGAATGGGTGGTTCTTCGATCCTCGCCGTGTTTTAGACTATTTTACTAACGATCCTCATGTTTCTTTAATTAACGCTTTTTGGTACACCGGATTAAAAGATTCTCAAGATCAAAGAGGCTTTAGAGATGCCCTAATTAGTTTGGGTTATACGGTAAGAACTAAAATATTAAAAGAGTATTACGATGATACATCTGGCAGGTATTCTCAAAAGGCTAATCTGGATATTGAAATCGTTGTTGATATGTTTAATACCGTTGATCAGTACGATCGGGTGATCTTATTTAGTGGTGATGGAGATTTCGAGAGGGCAATTGAGCTATTAAGGTCTAAAAATACCCACATTACAGTTGTTTCTACAGAAGGAATGATTGCTAGGGAATTAAGAAACGCCACTGACCGCTATATTGACTTAAATGATATCAAAGATAGTATAGAAAAGCAAGATTACTGAGTGACCGAATCATTATGGAATCTCCCAACAAAAGACGTAGACGATCCTTAGCCACAAGAGTCGATGATGAAATGGAAAAAATCATCTATAAGGTTATGACTAATGAGGGACTCGAACAAACCATTGCTAGGGCAGTTATTAAGGGTTTGTTAGCCTTAGTAAAACGTTACTTTTTCCTCATTGTAGCAGGAATTTTGTTACTGTTGGTTTTACAAGCAATTTTAATCAGTGTTTCCCTAAAAGTAATTTTAGCATTTAATTAGGATCACAACGAATTTCTAACATAAAACCATCAGGATCGTAGAAATAGATTCCTTGTCCTGTGGGACGACTAACTGGTCCATGATCAATCATAACCTGATTTTTTTTTAATACTTCAACAGCTTCATCAAACAAATTAGCAGCAATATGAAAAGCTAAATGATTGGCACGAGTATATTGTTGTTTGGGATCACTATTAGGGGGTAATAAGTTCGGTTCCCCAAATAAGTCTATAACCAGTCCATCAGGGGTTATAAAATTGGCAACTTTTCCCGCAGCAACTAAATCTTTTAAAGTCGTGGGAACCTCATCCCCCCTCAATTCATGAAGTCCTAAAATTTCTCCATAAAAATGACGAGAAGCAGCCATATCTTTAACATTTAAAGCAAAATGATGAACTCTTTCTAAACAGTTTTTAGGAAGTCCTTGAGCCTTTTTTTTCAGTTCCATAGTTATAACTCTTGATAATTTTCAACAATATTCCTATGATACAATAACCTAGCCTTACAGTCTGTATTCTCAATTCTCAATTCTCAATTCTCAATTCTCAATTCTCAATATCTGACTCTCGGATCAAGCAATCCATAGGTTAAATCAGCCACGAGATTAAAAATAACAATTAAAATGCCCGAAATAAAAGTAATAGCCATAACAACAGGAGTATCACTACGGTAGATTGAATCAATTAATAATGCACCAATTCCGGGCACCCTAAAAACCTGTTCCGTAACTAATGCTCCCGTAAAAATGGTGGGAATGTCTAGAGCAATTAAGGTTACAACAGGTATCAAAGCATTGCGAATAATATGGTCTTTTAGAATGGCAAAATTGTTTAATCCTTTCGCTTGTGCAGTGCGAACATAATCATGGGTTAATTCATCTAAAATAGCAGAACGAATAAAGCGCATTAAAACAGCAGATTGATATAAAGCTAACACAGAAATAGGCATTATCGACTGTTTTATTTGTTCTATAAATGTCGAAAAACTTGTTATTTTCAGGGTGCTATTGTAAATAAAAGGGAGCCAGTTTAATTGAACACTAAAAACAATAATAAATAACAAACCTGTTAAAAATGTAGGTAAAGAATAACCTAGAAATGAAAAAGTTGTTACAATTTGATCAATCCAAGAATAGCGTTTGATAGCAGAAGTGACACCCAAAGGAAAGGCAATCAATACACTGAAAATGTAAGCTATGCCCACCACCCATAATGTAGTAGGAAGTCGTTGTAAAATAAGGTCTGAAACAGGGCTACGGCTGGTATAAGAATAGCCCAAATCTCCCTTAATAAAAGCAAAAAACCATTTAACATAACGAATATG
Organism: Crocosphaera sp.; assembly: GCA_030064935.1. Taxonomy (GTDB): domain Bacteria; phylum Cyanobacteriota; class Cyanobacteriia; order Cyanobacteriales; family Microcystaceae; genus Crocosphaera. The sequence goes on from JASJEA010000017.1 coordinate 10,869, forward strand.
AATCGGTTTATCAAGTCCCAATGTTTTGCGAATATTTTCTCTAACTTCTTCTGTAATAGAAGGATTAGAAGCGAATTCTCCGAGGGGATCTCCTGGAGCTAATGCTAGGATAGTAAAGAGAACTAAACTAATAGCAATTAAGGTCGGAATAGCGATTAATAGACGTTTAGTTAGGTATTGAATCATTCTGTATAAGAGTCAGGAATCAGTGCCAGTCTGCTTTAATTTTGAACGAAAAAAAAGGGTTTCAAGCCTCCTCTTTCAAAGGGATGAAAAACGATCGAGGGATGGGGAAGTTTCCTCGTCAGATTCAATCGACCAAGAGAAGAAAAATTTTCCTTGTTTCAAGCCTCCAACTTGAGGGGTTGGAAACTCCAAATTCTACATTCTAAATTCTACATTCTAAATTCTAACTAATTGTTGCCCTTAACATTGAAACAGAAAAGGCATCAACAACGTCTATACAACCCATGACCTTATAGTGTGAGTCCAAAAACCCCGATCATTTTAGGCATCATCATCGAAAATTAATCATCTAACTATATATAAAATTATGTGTGGAATTGTAGGCTATATTGGTACAAAAACAGCAACCGAAGTATTAATCGACGGTTTAGAACGCTTAGAATACAGAGGCTATGACTCAGCCGGTATTGCTACAGTTTTAGAGGGCGATATCCACTGCACCAGAGCAAAAGGCAAACTCTACAACCTCAGAGAAAAATTAGAACGGGAAGTCAACCCCTCTCAAATGGGGATTGGTCACACTCGTTGGGCTACTCACGGCAAACCCGAAGAACATAATGCCCACCCTCATAGAGATAATAGCAAACGAGTAGCCGTTGTGCAGAATGGCATTATCGAAAATCATCAAGAATTAAGAGAAGAATTGATCAGTAACGGGTGTGAATTTGCTTCAGAAACAGATACCGAAGTAATCCCCCATTTAATTGCTCAATATCTCCCGGAAACCATTGATTATGATGGCTTATTAGAAGCAGTACAAAAAGCGATTCATCGTCTCAATGGTTCTTTTGCGATCGCTGTTATTTGTGCAGATTACCCTGATGAGATCATTGTCGCACGACATCAAGCTCCCTTAATTATCGGCTTTGGACAAGGGGAATTTTTCTGCGCCTCCGATGTCACTGCAGTGGTGCCTCATACCCATGCAGTTTTGTCCCTGGAAAACGGCGAAATTGCCCGTTTAACCGCTCTCGGCGTAGAAGTTTATGATTTTGCTCTAAAACGTCTGAGAAAGTTACCTAGAACTCTCGACTGGAATATTACCACCGTTGAAAAACAAGGCTTTCGTCACTTCATGCTCAAAGAAATTTATGAGCAGCCTTCTGTGGTGAGAAGTTGTTTAGAAACCTATTTAGATCCCAGTTGGAGTGTTGAAAAGGGAGAGGAAAAAAGCCCCATTAATTTAGGGTTAGCGGCTGAACTTTGTGACAATGTAGATTATATTCAAATTGTTGCTTGTGGCACCAGTTGGAACGCAAGTATGGTAGGTAAATATTTGCTAGAACAATTAGCAGGTATTCCCACAATGGTGCAATATGCGTCGGAGTTTCGTTATTCTCCTGCACCCATGTTAAGAAATACTTTAACAATTGGAGTTACACAGTCAGGAGAAACCGCCGATACTTTGGCTGCATTAGAGATGGAAAAACAGCGCAGAATGGGGTTAGAATTTCCTTATGATGCCCGCATTTTAGGTATTACCAACCGTCCCGAAAGTACCCTGGCTCACATGGTAGATAGGATTATTAATACCCAGGCAGGGATCGAGATCGGAGTGGCTGCAACTAAGAGTTTTATTGCACAATTAATGGGCTTTTATTGCTTGGGTATAGAATTAGCCTATCGTCGTAAGAATTTGACTTTAGATAAGTTTGAAAGTTTAGTTAAAGGGTTAAGAGAATTGCCCAATCAAATCGAACTAATTTTAAGTCAACAAGAAAAACAAATCGAAGAATTAGCACACGAATTTATCGACACTCAGGACTTTATTTTCTTAGGAAGAGGTATTAATTTTCCTATCGCTTTAGAAGGGGCATTAAAGTTAAAAGAAATCAGTTATATTCATGCAGAAGGTTATCCCGCAGGAGAAATGAAACATGGTCCCATTGCTTTATTAGATGCTAAAGTTCCTGTGGTTGCCATTGCTATGCCAGGGGATGTTCATGATAAAGTATTATCCAATGCTCAAGAAGCAAAAGCGAGGGATGCGCGGTTAATTGGGGTAACTCCTATTGATGATAATGAAGCGCGAGCAACCTTTGATGATTTGTTATTTGTTCCCCATGTGGATGAACTTTTATCTCCTATTATCGCCGTTATTCCCTTACAATTATTAGCCTATCATATTGCAGCCAGAAGAGGGTTAGATGTGGATCAACCTCGTAATTTAGCTAAGTCTGTTACAGTAGAATAAGATTAATAATATTAGGAGGATTATTACTGTTAATCCTCTTAATATTAGGTTTGAAAATATAATAAATAACAGTAAAAGCCAAAAGGTTTGTGCCATACTTGTAGATTTATAGCAACCGTCAGTTGCTTAGGACATCCTAAACTGTTGTTTCAAGGGAACAGGGAAGAGGAAAATATCCTAACCGTTTTAGCGACTGCTATAATAGTTCTTTGATTTGAACAGTTATGGGTATAAAAACATGAAATTGAACTGGAAAATTATTACCTTCTTTTTGATAGCAATCTTACTAACAATAGCTAATCCTGTCTTTTCACTCTCTAAAATCCCCATTTTTAATAATCATAACTCCCCAATTTATAGCTTTACTATAGCGCAAGTCGGACGAGATGATTCTACCTTTCCTTGGTATAATTGTTCAACAAGGGAAGCTTGGAGTCCTGCTAAAAAAGAATGGTGTCGAAAAGTAAAAAAACTTCAGAATATGACTTATATCTTTCCTGATAGATTAGAAGAAGGGGATATAGAAAGAAGCTCTATTACTTTAACAAATGGTGCTTATTACAGACAAAGAACAGCGCAAGCAAATGCCTTTCGTGTTGAGTTATTCTATAACAGAAAAGAGCAGGATCGTTCCTATCCTAGTCCAGAAAATAACATCATCTTTGCTGATTTAAATAGAGATGGCATAGACGAAGCAATTGTTTTAGTGGGTTTTTGGGGTGGTGGATCAGGATACTGGACACATATATCTGTTGTTACTCAAATGAATAGCACTCCTATAAACATAGATTCTATTAATTTAGGTGATCGAACAGTCACTAAATCTTGGAAAGTGATTGATGGCAAAATTCAGGTAAACTTAATTACACACGCACCTGATGATGGTCTTTGTTGTCCAACTGTACCTGTGACTTGGACTTATCAGTTACAAGGGAATAAACTAATCAAAATTTCTTGAACTTCTTCTAAACCAAACATACAACCAAACCAAAACTAACCTAGTGCGATCGCTGATCCTGTGGGGTGCATTAATGAAATGTAATGCACCTTCATTAATTCTAAACACAACATATTCAATCATCAAAGTTAAATAAGATATGACTAAGCCTGATAAATTGCAGGACGATAATTCGGTTTAGGAATAGGTTTTCCTTGAGTTTCAGCAGTTTCTAACCATATTTTCTTAGCAATTTGTACTTCTCGGACTGCTTCTTCGGGGGTTTCCCCAAATGCAGAACAATATTTAAGATCAGGAATATCAGTGCGATCGCCGATCTTGTAGGGTGCATTAACGCAGTATAATGCACCTTAACTTTCCTCATCATTTGAAAAAAGATAATCTAAATCGCGGTATCCACTAACAACCCTAACAACTTCAATTTCTTCACCCTTCACCTGATATAAAATGATATAACTATCAAGAGGAGCACCCCGTAAACCAGGGATAATTTCAGAATAACTGCCTCCCATACTAGGAAAGTTAATTAAATTTCTACACTTATCAGCAAACCGTTTAACAAAGCGTTCTCCTGCTTCTATACTAACCTTAGCAAAATAACTAGAAATCTCATCCAAATCATGAATTGCTTCTTGAGAAAGACTATACTTACTCATTAAAGTTTTCCTCTCTCATACGCTGAAATTTGGCTTCTAATTGAGCAATAACAACTTCACCATCAACCTTATCTCCCTTTTCTAATTGTTCTAAACCCACCTTAACTTTTTTGCGAGTTTCATCCAGCCATTGTTCATAATTTTGGTCTTGTTTTTCTAACAATTTTAAAGCAGAATCAATCACCTCCTGAATATTTGTATATTTTCCCCTCGCAATTTGGGATTGAATAAACTGTTCTTGTTCTCGACTTAACGTGATATTCATTGGTTAAATAACATCCTGATTTTTAATCGTTTTATTCTTTCTGATTATAGCTGTTCTCTCATCAAAGTTAGTGCGATCGCTGACGAGTGTGGGTTGGACCTGGTTATCGCTATCCAATTGATGTATAGTAGCAGGTGGACTGAGTATCATTTTCGTGTATCAATTTTAATTTGTGCTGCATTGGGTTGCAGGTTAATATCAATTACCCCCATGAAATCGGTGATTATAGCAGTTAAGATAATAAGGCTTATAAATGAGATCGCACTGACACTAATTACGGTTAAGTTGGGGACTTTTGAAAATAAACGGGTCTTGTTGGGGTCACACATAATGTTATCCTCTACTAAGATATTTCATTTAATTGCTTATTTTTGTTATAGATGATTTTGACATAGGTTCGTGTTGAATTAAGTAGAAAAATAAATAATAAATTATGAACTATTAACTATACATCCTCTATCTTTCATACCCTCGTAGAATAAAGTAGAATTGAGTAGAATGGTTATTGACGAAATAAATTATGCTAGTTAGCCTAAAAATAGTTAACAGTTATTGATTCTTTTTAGGAGAAAATTAACTTATGGATAAAGATGATGAAAAAGCGTTCCTTAATGCTATGGTTATAGAATTTCATTTTTCAGGTAAGACGGAATTAGCGTTTATTGAACGGTTATTATTTGATAATTCTGACCTTAATAATAAACAGTTAGCAGAGGTGTTAGAACGTCAGTTAACGGATAATGGTAAGCTAAAATCAACACCTGAAGTTATTTTCAGAGACAGTTGGTCTAAGAGTATTTTCCCCAAGCTTAAAGCGGAGGGTTATCAAGGGGAAAATAAATGGCAAGAAGCTAGACAATGGTTGATTAATACTAAGTATCCTATCTGGAAAGATAAACAAGTTTCGTCTTTAAATTTATTAGATTCTTGGCAATGGTTACGAGAAAAAGCAGAGAATAGGAGGGTAATTAATCCTATTATTTTGCAACAACCTCCCCTAAGTGAGTTAGCTATTGGGGGATGGGAAAAAAAGGAAACCTCTATTAAGCAAATTCCCCTTAATAGTTTGATTCACTATCAAATTCAGTTACCTCAAGGGGGTTATTTACTATTGTTAGAAAAGTTTAGTAACAGTACGGATATATATTGTTTATGTCCGTCTTGTGTTAGTCCATCGTTTAAGTTTGATACAGGGGAGGTTATTCTACCTCAGAAAACAAAGTATTATTCTAAAGATCATTTTACCATTCAAGGGTCAATCGGTATTGAAGAGGTTTTAGCGGTTATTAGTCCGGTTAAACCTAAGTTAGACTGGTTACCAAATTTACAAGATAAACCCTTGTCTTTGACGGAGAAGCATTTACAAAGTTTGATAACAATGGTGACTATGCAATCGGAAACACAGGTTTTCTGGACAAGATATCAAATTGTTTGACCTGATTAGTCTACTGACTCTTAACACTATTCCATCACCAATCAATTAGAATAACTGATAACTGTTCACTGTTCACTGTTCACTGATTAACAACATCCCTATGAACGAACAACAATTTAATCAATACATCCAACTTCTCGATATTTTTCTCTCCTGTACCAATGAGGAAGAAGTTGTTAAAACCATGCAAGATAATGCTGCAATTATTGATGGGCAGTTTATCACCTTTCTGGAAAACTGTGCTAAATTATTGGCTGAACAAGGACAAGGGAATAATGCGAATAAAGTGACTCAATTAGTCCAATTCTTACAGCAAAAGTTAACCGTTACTCCCTACGTTAACCTGATTGAGATGCTGCTTAATTGTTCCAACCAAGAGGAGTTGATGGAAACGCTAAAAAATAATCAATCTCTGGTGGATGAGACCTTAATCACAGTGATGAAACAATATGCTGAGTTTTTACAACAACAAGGACAAGGAGACAAAGCAGACTTTTTATCCGGATTATTGCAACAACTCCAACAAGCATTTACTAACCCTTGGGAAACATTAAACCAAACAGTTATCACTTTATATCGACAGGGAAAATATGCGGAAGCAATACCCATAGCAAAAAAAGCGTTACAGGGAGCAATAGAATTATACGGAGAGGAAGATAATAATGTCGCTACCAGTTTAAATAACTTAGCAGGACTTTATGAGTCCCAAGGAAGATACACAGAAGCAGAACCCTTATACAAAGATGCTTTAGCTTTAAGTAAGAAATTGTTAGGGGATGAACACCCTGATGTCCCTACCAGTTTAAATAACTTAGCTGAACTTTATCGTTCCCAAGGAAGATACACAGAAGCAGAACCTTTATACAAAGATGCTTTAGCTTTAAGAAAGAAATTGTTAGGGGATGAACATCCTCATGTAGCTTCTAGTTTAAATAACTTAGCAACACTTTATTTCTCCCAAGGAAGATATACAGAAGCAGAACCCTTATACAAAGATGCTTTAGCTTTCAGTAAGAAATTGTTAGGGGATGAACACCCTGATATCGCTACCAGTTTAAATAACTTAGCAGGACTTTATGAGTCCCAAGGAAGATACACAGAAGCGGAACCCTTATACAAAGATGCTTTAGCTTTAATGAAGAAATTGTTAGGGGATGAACACCCTGATGTTGCTACCAGTTTAAATAACTTAGCAGGACTTTATGAGTCCCAAGGAAGATACACAGAAGCAGAACCCTTATTGCGAGATGCTTTAGCTTTAAGGAAGAAATTATTAGGAGAACAACACCCTTCTGTCGCAACGAGTTTAAATAACTTAGCTGAACTTTATCGTTCCCAAGGAAGATACACAGAAGCAGAACCCTTATACAAAAATGCTTTAAAATTGTTAGGGGAACAACACCCTGATGTCGCAACGAGTTTAAATAACTTAGCCACACTTTATGAGTCCCAAGGAAGATACACAGAAGCAGAACCCTTATACAAAGATGCTTTAGCTTTAAGGAAGAAATTATTAGGAGAACAACACCCTTCTGTCGCAACGAGTTTAAATAACTTAGCTGAACTTTATCGTTCCCAAGGAAGATACACAGAAGCAGAACCCTTATACAAAGATGCTCTAGCTTTAATCAAGAAATTGTTAGGGGATGAACACCCTTATGTCGCTTCCAGTTTCAATAATTTAGCAGAACTTTATCGTTCCCAAGGAAGATACACAGAAGCAGAACCCTTATACAAAGATGCTTTAGCTTTAAGGAAGAAATTGTTAGGGGAACAACACCCTGATGTCGCTTCCAGTTTCAATAATTTAGCTTTAGTTTATGAGTCCCAAGGAAAGGTAGAAACCGCTTTAACTTATTTCCTCCATTCCTTAGCAGTGGAAGAGAAAATTATCCAACGGGTTTTCACCTCTAGTTCCGAACGTCAACGCATCCAACATATTAACCAAAATCGTACCACCTTAGCCCTTTACTTATCCTTAGTAACCACTTATTTTAATGGGGAAGAAAAGAGTAACATTCAAACCGCATTAACCACCGTCTTAAACCGTAAATGTTTAACCCTTGCTGCACAAGCAACCCAAAACTTCGCCGTTTATCGCGGTAACTATAGTCATCTTCTCCCCACTTTCCAAGAACTCCAACAAGTCAGTAAAGACATTATTGATGCGTCCTACTCTCCCTATTCACCTGAATATAAACCCCGTTTAACCAAACTACAAAACCGCTATGACGACATAGAAAGAAAACTAGCCAAACAAATTCCTGAAATGGCTTTAAAAGAACAAAAAGTCACCTGCGAACAACTCGCAAACGCCTTACCTGATAATAGTTTTCTAGTAGAATTTATTTACATTAACTACCTAGACTTTGACCAAAATAAATGGACAGAACCCCGTTATCTCGCTTTCGTTTTACCTGCTGGTCAACCCGACAAAGTAACCCTAATAGACTTAGGAAATGCTAATGAGATTAACACCTTATTGATAGACTTTTATGTTCAAATTTCTCGTTGTCCCATTGAAGTTTATACCCCTGAAAAGACACCTCATCAGACAGTATCTACTTATGCAATAGGGTTTGATGAAGACTCTACCCCAACCCATCAAGATAGAGGGTTATTGTTAAGTGAAAAGTTATGGAAACCTATTCACCACTGCGTGGAAGTCAAAAGTCAAAAGTCAAAAGTCAAAAATTCCCCTGAGACAGACACCAAACCCCGTTTATTCATCGCAGCAGACCACGCATTAAACCTTATACCCTTTGAAGTCTTACCCCTAGATGAAAACCAACAACTAAGAGACGTTTATTCTATCTCTTACCTAACCACTGGACGAGATATTTTACGCAAACAAATTAAAACCAACCGAACCCCATCTGAACCCTTAATTATTGCAGACCCCGACTATAACTTAGAAGTCGGAAATATCAAGTCGGAAGTCAGAAGTTCTTCCATGACAAATTCTGGTAACCTTAACATTTTCTTATCCACTTTAGATGATAGTGAAAAAGGACTTAAACGTGCTGAAGGAACAGACATTTTAGCCACAGAAGTAGCCACCTATTACAACGTCACTCCCTACTTAGATAAAAACGCCTTAACCAGTCACTTAACCCCCGAAACCTGTCCCCGTGTTTTACTAATTGGAACTCATGGAGTCTTCTTTTCTCCACCAAAAGAACCCCCTTCCAACCTCCAACTTCATACTTCCGACTTCACCCAAGATCGCTTTCAACAAAACATTAATCCTGACCCTATGTTAACCTCAGTTTTAGCCTTCGCAGGTGCAAATACATGGCGCAAAGGGGGACAAATTCCCAACGAAGCAGGAACGGGTCATCTATTAGCAAAAGATGTCGCTGGATTAGACTTATGGGAGAATGATTTAACAGTCCTTTGCGCTTGTCAAACAGGAATAGGAAACGTCAACGCAGGAGAAGGAATCTTCGGGTTAAGACGTGCTTTTGTTGTTGCTGGAACAAAAACCCTTTTAATGAGTTTATGGAGTGTTCCGGCACACGCTACCGTGTTATTATTGACCTTATTCTTCGACAATCGTAAGGCCAGAATGAGTCCCCATCTCGCCTTAGAAAAAGCACAAAATACCATCCAAAACCTCTCCTTTGCAGACCTTAAAAAAAGTAAAATCGGCAATCAAATCATTCAAGAATTGATTAATATTAAGCGTATTAACATAAATAATACTATTAGTCAAGACACAATTAATCCCCTCTCCCATCCTTACTTTTGGAGTGGATGGATCTGCCAAAACCTGTTAGATTAAATCCAGTTAATAATTTATGAAAAAAATAACAAACATTGAAAACATAAAAAAGCTTGAAACTGACAAAAAAAGAAAAAACAAAAAAAATGGATTTGAAACCCTATTTAATATTAAAATTAAAGTGTTCATTTTCCCTAGCTAAAGCACAACGTTTAGGCATTTTTTCTAAAGATTGAATCGCCTTTAATAATCCTTTGTACCATTCTTTTGCTTTTTCTTGAGAAAGTCTTTGAGAAATTGATAAAAATATTTGCTCAGTTTCTGCTTCAGCAACACTAGAAATAAGAATTTGATATTTCATAAATTGAAATTATAAATTGTATTTTCCATATTGTTCTTCAGAAAAATCATCAAAAGAGCGATAATTTCCTAATTCAAAATCAGTTAATCCTTGTTGAATCCCTTTGATTGCTTCTTTTGTATCTTCTGTTTCCCATTCAAGAAGTGTTGTCAGTAATTCAGTAATTACTTGATTAATTTCTTTTCCTTGTTGTAAAGCTTTATCTTGTAGTTTTGCTTCTAAGTCTGGTGAAAGAGTTAGTGTAATTGTCATAGTCGTTTAATTTATAGATAAGGTCAGTGATCTCTCTAATTAGTAAACGTCATTAGGTTAAAATGAGATCATCCTATAATTATACCTTAAGCTTATTACCAATAAATCGTTTCTCAATCATGATAAGTGCAATCGCTATTTATGAATGATTAATGTTATATTAACTCAAACAGTTTATTAAGTAAATTATGTCAAAATTACTAGGTCTAACCCTATCGAGTGTTTTGGTGTTTCAGAGTAGTATCATTACAACATCTGTCGTTAATGCACAACAACCTTTATATATAGCTTATCCTCCCAAAAATCATCAAACCACTGCTGATAAAATCTTCTTGATCGGAACAGCTTCACCGCAAGGCGATGTAACCATTAATGGAGAGAAAATAGAACGCAGTAACCAAGGTCATTTTGCTCCCTCCTTTCCCTTAAAATTAGGTACGAATAAGTTTATTTTACGCCATAATAATCAAACTATTAATATTATGGTTACTCGCAAATCTGCCACCCCGAAAATACCTCAAGGGGTTGCTTTTGCTGAAAATTCTTTATCCCCCAGTAAACCGATTTCAGTGTTGCCTAATACCCCCGTCTGTTTCACGGCGATCGCTGCTCCTAATGCCCAAGTTTCTGTTAATATTGCTAACCAAAATATTAACTTATTGCCTCAAGATGAATTAATAAAACTCCCTGCTAATTCTGCTATCTTAACTGATAGTAATACTCCAATTACTAACCAAATTACTCAGTATCAAAATTGTCAAAAATTCAATCAAATTGGTCGCTTAGGAACTCCTAAATTCAACTTAACTTTAAATAATCAAACTATCTCTCAAAGTGGTCAAGGAACCATTAATATTCTCAATCCCAATCAACTAAAAGTTGTTGAAATCACTGCTAATGCAGGAGTAGCTAGAACCGGTCCAAGTACCAACTATTCCCGTTTAACTCCGTTACCAAAAGGAACTATTGCCTCAGTTATTGGTCAGGAAGGAGAGTGGTTGCACCTTGATTATGGAGCCTGGATAAAAGAGAATGAAACTAAAAGATTACCTAATTTATCCTCAGCAAAAGCATTAATTAGAAGTGTAAAATTAGAGAAAAATACAGAAGAAACAAAAGCAATTTTTCCTCTTACTCTTCCTGTTCCTGTAACCGTTCATCAAGATAATAATAAATTCACCTTAACCTTACACAATACTACTGCTCAAACCGATACCATTCGTTTAGAATATGAACCCTTAATTAAAAGTTTTAGTTGGCAACAGATTAGTCCTGATAAAATTGAATACTATTTTGAACTAACCTCAGAACAACAGTGGGGATATGATCTAAAATATGAAGGAACAAACTTGATTTTAACTCTTCGTCATCCCCCAGAAATATCAAGCCAAAGTAATCAACCTTTACAAGGTGTCAAAATACTTTTAGATCCCGGTCATGGTGGAGATGAATTGGGAGCAAGAGGACCTAATGGGTATCCTGAAAAATCTGTTAATTTAGTGATTTCTAAGTTATTAAAACAAGAATTATTGCAGCGAGGAGCAACGGTTTATATGACCAGAGAAAGTGATAAAGATGTCTCTTTAAGGGATAGAATGAAGATGATTGATACCATTAAACCTGCTATTGCTTTGTCTATCCATTATAATGCTTTACCCGATAATGGAGATGCTATTAATACCGCAGGTATTGGTATGTTTTGGTATCATCCTCAAGCAGAACAATTATCAAAATTCTTGCACGATTATTTAGTACAAAAAGCCAATCGACCTTCCTATGGAGTCTTTTGGAATAACTTAGCTTTAACCCGTCCCCATACAAGTCCATCAGTATTACTCGAATTAGGATTTATGATTAATCCTACAGAGTTTGAATGGATCAGTGATGGACAACAACAACGAAGGTTGACCAAAATCTTAGCAGAGGGAATTACTCAATGGTTTACCCAAGTTGAAGGCATTAAGAATTAAGAATGTAGAATTTAATTGTTGTTTCATTCTACATTCTATTTTTGATAAGAGGGAGAGAAAAAAGGAAAATTAGGCTCAATTGGGAGACTGTTCATACAAGATAGCCGGTTTTTGTTGAATATTTTCGCTGATCGGCTTAATTTTCTCTATAATCATCCCCAGTTGTTCATAATTGGGGACATCAGCATTCGCTATGTAACCCACTGAAGCAGGGATCATCGGCGGGGCCGAGGTTAAGGCATTAATTAAGGCTTGTTGTTGTATTTGAGGAAGACTATTAGATAATAAAATCGAGCCACTGGGGACTTTATGATTATCTTGAAACAAGACACGAAATTGAGTTTCAGGGACAGTGGTGCGATAACGATTATAGTCTTCTAAAGACATGGCTGCTGCCACAACCTTTCCCTGACTAATCCATTCCAAAGCTCGTTTTGGGGTGGTAGCTAGATCAATTCTCGCTAAAGTTAGTCCGTAAAGGTTCAAGAGGGGAAAATAATAACCAGTCGCTGAGCCAGGTTGTCCTAGAGCGATCGCTTTATCCTTTAATTCAGGGATCGTTTTGATAGGACTGTTTTGAGCAACCACAAAGATAGAACGATTGTTTAAGCCCCCTTCTAGAGGCAAAATAGGGACATAAGTTGATTGTTTAGTGGCGATCGCCGCCAACCCAGAGGGGGCAAAAACCATATCCCAAGCTTGTTCTTTAATTTGAGTGATAGCTTGCCTTTCATTATAGGCTGGCTCTAATTCCACAATACTGTTGAGTTCTTTTTCGAGATAGACTTCTAGTTCTCCATATTTTTCTTTTAATTGTTGATTTTCTCCAAAACTGATCACTCCTAAAGTAATGCGATCAGCAAACGGTTGTCTTGACTGACAACCTAACAAGAGAAAGATAATTATTACTAGGTATAAACAACGGGATAACATTGATTTCATTAACACAACTTAACTTTATGAAATATATTTGAACGGGTTGGATAGTCTTAAGGTTCCCATGCAACTTTTAGTGATTTTATGGGAATACTATTATCATCATAAGGCTTTTCCTAACCTTGTATGAGAATTTGACTGGGTGGGAAGTAACTTTATTAATTGTTGCTAATTCTCAGTGCTCCATTTTTTATGACTAATTATAGCTTTGATTCATCCAGAGCTTCTTGTATTTTTTCACCCCTTTTTAGATTAAAAGACAATGCTTAAAGACAACCAACTGCTTAAGAATCTTAATATTGCGACTAAACTCAATGTTTTATTAGTTACCATTGCTCTAATCACTATTTTCCTAAGTGGTGGGGTTCTCTCCTTAATTCTTTCTCATAATGCAGAAAAAGTGGTAACAGATAAGGCATTAGTTTTGATGGAAACCATGAGTGCAGTTCGTAATTATACTAGCACAAAAGTTAATCCTGAATTAGCTTCACGCTTGGAAACTGATACTCAATTCTTACCTCAAACGGTTCCTGCTTTTTCGGCAAGAGAAGTATTTGAATATTTCAGGGAACAAGGGGGATATAAAGACTTTTTCTATAAAGAAGCAACCTTAAATCCTACTAATTTACGAGACAAAGCAGATAAATTTGAAGCCAATATTGTAGAGGAATTTCGTCTTAATAAAAGCCTAAAACAAACCTCTGGTTTTCGTACCTTTAGTAGTGGAGATATTTTCTATATTGCTCGTCCTTTACAAGTATCTAAAGAAAGTTGTTTACGTTGTCATAGTACCCCTGATAGGGCCCCCCAAAGTTTGTTAACGACTTATGGTAGAGAGAATGGTTTTAACTGGAAATTACATGAAATTGTTGGAGCACAAATGATTTTAGTTCCTGCAAATGCTATTTTTGAAAGTGCTAAAAGATTGCAAACTTCTGTGATGGGTATTTTGATAAGTTGTCTGATTTTAGCAATTGTTTTAATTAACTTCTTTTTAAAAGTAAGTATCACTAACCCATTGAAAAAAATGGCACAGTTGGCACAAAGAATTAGTACAGGGGATTTAACCAGAGAATTTGAACATCCTTTTAATGATGAAGTGGGTGTTTTAGCCGCCTCCTTAAACAGAATGAAAGTTAGTTTAGATATTGCGATGGAAATGCTTAATTCTGATACAGAATAGCAATCAATTCGCAAGAATAAACCGATAAAAAAAGTAAGAAAGAGAACTAAAACTAATAATTCTCTTTCTTTTTGATTGTCAAATTTCGTCCTTAAAGACAAGATTTAAAAACGAATTTGTAGTGCTTTTCTAGCTTCTTCACGATCATCAAAGTGGATTTTTTCCGTTCCTAAAATTTGATAATCTTCGTGGCCTTTTCCTGCGATTAATACCCCATCCTTTGGATTAGCTTGTAAGATTGCCTTTTTAATCGCTTCAGCACGATCACTAATCACTAAAGGTTCTACAGTTTCAGGAATTCCTGTTAAAATATCATCTAAAATTCTTTGAGGATCTTCTGTTCGAGGATTATCTGAAGTAACCACAGAAACATCAGCTAATCCAGCCGATGCTTTACCCATTAAAGGACGTTTTGTTCTGTCACGATCACCGCCACAGCCAAATACACAAATTATTTTACCCTCAATAAAAGGTCGTGCGGCCTTAAGTAAGTTTTCTAAACTATCAGGAGTATGGGCATAATCAACTATTACCGTAATATCCTGTTTTTCATTAATTTGTACCCGTTCCATTCTTCCAGGAACTCCCATAAACTGGGGTAATTTTTCCAGAACTTCTGTTAAGTTTAATCCCAAATGTAAAACAGATGCTATCGCTGCTAACACATTCGATAAATTAAATTGACCGACTAAAGGAGAAGTAAATTTAACGGTTCCTACAGGAGTATGTAAAGTTCCCGTCACTCCGTTAGCTTGATAGGTTAAATTACTGGTGTAAAAATCAGCCTTAACATCCCCAATACTATAAGTCCAAACTTGATCAGGGTTGAAACTTTCAATTAATCGTTTTCCGTAGGGATCATCTAAATTAATAATCGCTTTTCCTTCTAGATAATCTGGGGTGAATAATAAACGTTTCGCAGCAAAATAATCTTCCATATCTTTATGGAAATCAAGGTGATCCTGAGTTAAATTTGTAAACACACTAACTTGAAAAGGACACTGTTTAACACGCCCTTGAACCAAAGCATGAGAACTTACTTCCATGACACAATACTGATTATTAGCAGCCACCGCTTCAGCCAGTTGTTCTTGTAGTTCAGGGGCAAAAGGTGTAGTGTGAACGGCTGTTTGTTGAAACCCTGACCAACGAGCATATAAAGTACCAATTAATGCCGTAGCCTGGTTACATTCAGTAAGAAAATATTCAATTAAATGAGTGGTGGTTGTTTTGCCATTAGTTCCTGTTACCCCAATCATATTTAATTGTTGTGCTGGATAATTATAAAAAGCCGCCGCTATCTGTGCCGCAACTGTGATGATATCTTCAACAATAATCAGACAATAATCATCAGTTGGGGGAAATTTCTGAGCAGCTTGGGGAGTGATAATAGCAGCAGTTGCCCCTACTTCCATCGCACTCTGCCAAAACTCTCCTCCGTCTACCCTAGTCCCCGGCATTCCAATAAAAATGTCTCCTGGTTGACAGGAATGGGAGTTGGTGGAAATACCCTTAACGTCTCGTTTTAGGGCTTGATGACTGGGAAAAGAGGGAATACTAGGAACCTTATTTAATAAGTCTTGGAGTTTGATCATAATATTTTTGAGGAGTGTTTTTGATGTTAGTTTATGATAAGTGCGCTTTGACTATCACCAATAACGGGGAGAATTGTGTTGTTTCCTATGTCTACGATACGCCCCGATAAGTTCCTTGAAACTTAGCTTCCTGCCGATACGCCCCGCACTATAAACGAGGGGGATGTATCGAGCCGTAGGTGATAACCCCCGATGTTTTAGTTTCGGGAGGGAAGAAGAGACAACAACACTTGGAAGCATAGTCTACAGAAGCTTGCTAGATTAAGCTTTATAATTGGGCATAATATCAAAGGATATCCCACTTCACTTAATTAACGAGAATAATAGACTCATCTTTCTGGAAAATTTTGCCAAGGTGGGAAACTGAGCATAGTCAATCTTTACTCTTTCGTTGCACCCATGAACTTTTTGAACGCTTTGTTAGTTTTTTTGCTTAAATTATTCGGAGGAATGTCTCCGATTTTATTATCATTGATTTGTGGACTATCTCCTGTCTTAGCAGCAGAAAACATTACCCTAAAAGTAGGGATGCTCAAACATCAAATTGCTGTTGAAGATTTGCATACCTTTACTAAAACAGAAACCTTACCCCCTAACCTTAAACCTTATCATTTTTTCTTGACAGATGACATCAAACATCTTTTATCTCAAAGTTTTACCATCGATTCTCTGATTGCACAACAATTTTTGGCGGACCTTTTTAAAAGTGATGATGGAGAAAGATTATTAAAGCAAATTACGGAAGTTTTACCTAATAGTGATTCATCCACTATCAAAGAAGGATTACAGTTATTATTGACCCAAACTAATTCTTTAAGTATTATCAATTTTTTACGAGTTTATCCTCAAGAAAACTTAACAATTGATGTAACAAAATCAGCTATGTTAGGGTTTCAAGTGAATAGTTCTTTTATCCAAAGTCGATTGATTAGTTCGCATTTAGATAAGGGTTTAAAATCATCTTCATTTAGTCATAAATTACCTCAATTTGACCCTACCTCCCCCGGAAAACAAGCAGTATCAATGAAGACTACTGTTTTCTATGATAACAGCCGAAAACGATATATTCCCCTTGATATTTATACAGCTAAATACACTCAAGGTCCTCTAGTAATAATGTCTCATGGATTTGCTTCTGATCGCCGCTTTCTAAGTTATTTAGCTAAGCATTTAGCCTCTTATGGTATGACTGTTGTTTCCATCGAACATCAAGGAAGTGATATTCATGCCTTACTGAAGACTGCAACAGGGATAAAATTGAGTGAAATTTTACCCTCTGCTGAATTTATTGATCGTCCTCAAGATATTAGTTTCGTTTTAAATCAATTGACACTTTTAAATACAGAAAATAGTAAGTTTAAAGGAAAGTTTAATACTCAAAAAGTTAGTATGATTGGTCATTCCTTTGGAGGCTATACTGCTTTGGCTTTAGGTGGTGCATCTTTAGATTTGAAAGCATTAAGACGTTTTTGTGAGCAGCAACTTCCCTTAAAGCGATCGCCTGCAGATTGGCTACAATGTGCGGCAGGAGAACTACCCTATCCTCAGCGAAATTTGAAGGATAATAGAATCAAACAAATTATTCTTTTTAATCCTATTATTGGGCAATTATTTGGTGAAAATTTATCTCAAATCAAGACTCCTACCTTAATCTTATCTGCTTCAGATGATGGTATTACCCCGACAATTTCTCATCAATTAAAACCGTTTCAAAAAATGACTACAGAGAAATATATCCTAGTAGCTATGGGGGGAACTCACATGAGTATTACTGATATGAATAGTATCAATAGTGCCATGGCAAAAAGTACCTTAGTCAGAGAAGTTATGGGGCCCAATGCTGAACCAGTTCGTCGTTTAGTGCGAGGCATAAGTTTAGCTTTTATTCAACAGTTAACCTCTGATAAATCTGACTATGAAATGTTTTTACACCCCAGTTATGTTGAGTCTCTATCAGAAAACAAATTGCAGTTTCGTTTAGGAACTGAGTTACCCGTTTCTGTAGAAACTTGGTTAAATGTAAGCAGTTTTGAACCACCTAAAATTAATTTGGCTTCTCTTCAGTTAAAATTGACGGCAATACCAAATTTACAGGGTTATTTTGTCAATGCCAGACAATTATTAATACGGCCTCAATATAGTAGTGAAAAACTGAATGATTTATTTACAGGGTTACTAAACATTCATGATGATCATTTTGATAAGTGGAGTTACATAAAATAGCTAACCTACAAAGATATTTTGTCTTGTTGCCAATTATCGATCTGTTCACAAAATAAGTAACTAAGGTAGAATCATCTAAGATAAAATCAAAAACAGTGATTTTGAGACACGATTTAGGATTTGTTTTCATGAAATACTTATTAAGACTGACAGTTGCTATGTTTTCCTTACTCTGGTTAATCACACCAGTTGCTTATGCGGCAAGCTCTTCTACTGTAACTGGGGGTAATGCCTCCTATGAAGACGTTAAACTCATTGGAGAAGACTTTTCGGGCAAAAACTTGACTTATGCTCAATTCACCAATGCTGATCTCACAGAGTCCAATTTTAGTCTAGCTGACTTGAGAGGGGCTGTTTTTAATGGCTCTGCCTTAATTAATGCTGATCTTCATGGCGCAGATTTAACCAATGGTTTAGCTTATCTGACTAGTTTTCAAGGGGCTGATTTGAGCGATGCTGTCTTCGCGGAAGCCATTATGATGCGGACTAGGTTTGATGATGCTAAAATTACAGGGGCCGATTTTAGTCTGGCAGTCTTAGACATCTATGAGGTGGACAAACTTTGTGATCGCGCTGATGGGGTCAATTCTAAAACTGGAATCAGTACCCGTGAGTCGTTGGGATGTCGATAAATTAGCATCGGTGGGCTTAGCCCACCCCTAATCGTTATTAAGGTTATAAGTAGTCAATGAGTAAACAGCGTGTTGGTGTTATTGGTGGCGGTCAATTGGCCTGGATGATGGGGACAGCTACCGAAAAGTTAGGACTTGAGTTATGGATACAAACACCTCAAAAAGATGATCCGGCAGTAGCTATTGCCCATGAGGTTATTTTTGCTCCTATTGATGATGCTAACGCGACGGAAAAATTAGCTCAAAAATGCGACATTATTACCTTTGAAAATGAATTTATTGATTTGGATGCCTTACGCAACCTAGAAGCTAAGGGGGTTTGTTTTCGTCCTAAGCTATCAGCCTTATCTCCTTTATTAGATAAATATGAACAACGTAGTTATTTACATAATATAGGGATTCCTGTTCCTAAATTTACAACTTTAGAAAATATATCATCTTTTAATTCTGATTTTCCCTTGGTTGTTAAAGCCCGTCGTCATGGTTACGATGGTCAAGGAACTTTTATTGTTAAGACAGAAGCGGAATTAACTTCTTTATTGCAACGATTAAAGGATGTCCCTTTAATGCTAGAAGAATATGTCCCTTTTGAGAAAGAATTGGCCATCATGGTTGCTCGTAGTATAACAGGGCAAGTCGTCACCTATCCTCTAGTAGCAACCTATCAAAAAGAACAAGTTTGTCGTTGGGTTATTGCACCTGCTCATGTTCCTGAAACTCTACAAATACAAGCGAACAAAATTGGAAAACATCTATTAACCGAGTTAGATGTTGTAGGAATTTTTGGCATAGAATTCTTTTTAACATCAGAAGGAGAATTATTGGTTAATGAAATTGCTCCAAGAACTCATAATTCTGGTCATTATACCCTAGATGCTTGTGATATTTCTCAGTTTGAGATGCAGTTACGGGCAGTTACTAAACATCAATTAGGTTCAACTCAGTTAAACTGTTTGGGTGCAGTCATGATAAATTTATTAGGATATGAAGATTCTTATTCCGACTATGCAGAAAAGCGCAATAAAATAGCCCAACTTCCTAATACTTATCTGCACTGGTATGGGAAAAAAGAATGTCGTGCCGGCCGTAAATTAGGTCATGTTACAGTCTTAATTAAAGACCATACCACAGACCCAGAAATGATCGCTAAAAAAATAGAATCGATTTGGTACAGTCATTAGTATTCTCAATTCTCACAGATGAAACCTGATTCTTGGGGCAACTATAATATTCATCGGCACTGGATGAAACAAGCTTTATTGTTAGCTGAAAAAGCAGCAAAAAATGGAGATGTTCCCGTTGGTGCAGTCATTATTAATGGTCAAGGAAATTTAATTGCTGAAGGGTATAACTGTAAAGAACAAGCTCATAATCCTATTGGTCATGCTGAAATTCTAGCTATTCGTCAAGCAAGTCAAAAATTGCAGTCTTGGCATTTAGAAGAATGTACCCTTTATGTTACCCTAGAACCCTGTATTATGTGCGCTGGTGCTATTATTCACTGTCGTTTAGGTTTATTGGTTTATGGGGTAGATGATCCCAAATCAGGAACAATTCGCACTGTCTTAAATCTACCCGATAGTGCCGCATCTAATCATCGTTTATCTGTGCTTTCTGGTATCTGTGAACAAGAATGTCGTCAACAGTTACAAAACTGGTTTAAACAAAAAAGAATCAAGAAAAATCAATAGCTAAAAAATCCTCCAAATATGGAGGATTTTTAACTTTAACCTAATAGTTGAACAAAAACTATGGCCAAATTAAATGTTTAGTTGTCTCTTGGCTACAACACTAGCTCCTACAATACCAAGCAACATCAGTGCCAAAGTATTATTTGATTCAGGTACAGAAGCAGTGGCAGAGAAAGTATCAATTGCAAGAACATAAGGAGGGATACCAGCAGGACCGGGTAAATCAATCGCAATACTACCAATTAATCCACCAACATCAGAGGAACTAATAATTGTTGCAACAGCTGCATCTACTATCTGATTACTTGTTTGAGTAATGAAAATACTATCAAGAACTGTGCTATCATCAACCCCTAATATATTTAGGGTTACACCTGCTCCGTTACCCCGATTAGCAGCAAAAAAGGATACTTCGCTAACGCCAACATTAAAGTCAATTAGTCCTGTATCACCGGTAGGAGCTGCTGTGTTGCCGAAACCACCTGTAAAACCACCAGGTCCATTAATAAACAGATAAGCAGCAGGATTGCTGTTGTAGCTGGGAACATCAAACATTTGTTGCTGTTGTCCACCACTAAAAGTCACCTCAAGTAAACCGTCGGAAATGGTTACAGGATCGAAGTCTCCTGTAACAAAGCCATCAGTTGTATTAAAGCTAGTAGAAGCAGTAAAAACATTAGCACCTAAAGCAGAGGAAGAAGCAATAAATCCAGGTATGATTGCACAAGTAGCAAAAAGTAATTTTGTCAGATTCATGGATTATGGGTTATTTGTGATTAAACGGTTTAGTTGGACGACCATATATTAGCGCAAGGTTGAGTCCTCGAGATGGGGGTGGGGGGGATAATGATATGAAATCCTGTTGAATACCATAGGTTAGGATGAGGTAAGCAGGGGGCGCAGAGGCGGCAGAGGCGGCAGGGGAAGATAAATTTACAATACCAATTTTAATGAATAACACTGAAAAACTAACGAACCAAAGTATCCCAAATAATCGATTTTCCCGTGACTCTAAGTTAAGGGGACATCTATCCCATACTTGGGGAATAGATGAGCGTCTTATTCCCGATATGATGACAGACGATCCTTTTGATCTAAAAATCCTCGAATTTAGCTTTCGACATTACGAAATTGCCACTCACTTTGTTAAAGGGAAGCGCGTTTTAGATATTGCCTGCGGCACAGGATATGGCAGCCGAATATTAGCACAAGCAGGTGCAAAGAAAACCGTTGGCGTTGATGTCTGTGACGAAACCATTGAATATGCCTGTAATCACTATCTAGTGCCTGGAGTTGAGTTTATCTGCGCTGATGCAATAAACTTTTCTGCATCTGAACTTTTTGATGTTATTTGCACCTTTGAAACAATTGAGCATCTTCAAGATCCTATGTCTTTTCTTCGTAACTTATACAGTTTATTGACTCCAGGAGGGTGTCTTATTTTATCAGTTCCTCTGGGTGAAACCCGCCACCTTGATCCATATCATTTACAGGCTTTTAGCCAAAAAACTATTTTTTCCTTAGTTGAATCCGTAGGCTTTTCTATTGAGATTTATCGGTGTGATCCTTTTAGAATAAGTCTTTCTGACCTAATTCGGATACAAAAAATTTATCCAGAATCTCAACCATCAATTTCTGATTTGTTATTAACAAAACGGGGTTGGCGCACCTTATTTGAGGTTACTATCAAAAGAGGCTTTTCAATTCCTCTGTTGATGTTAACTGCTCGTAAACACAATTCGTAACTATCTCTGCATCGCCTATATCAATATATACCTTTTGTCAAGTCCAGTTGACAATTCTTATGATTAGTTGATTTGTTCTAGTTTACAAAATTGGTCAAAATGGCGAATATTTAGTAGATTGCTTAAAACCCTAAAAGACAAAACCCTTTCTATGTCTAGCTTTCAAGATTTATTGATAGTTTTATCCTCATGTCGCCAGAATACCCTAAAGTTCTACAACTTAGGGATGAATGGCGATCAGCCAATAAATTGAGGGAAGGGAATCCATAGAGAAAAATATAGTGGCAATCCTTTAGATTAACCACTATAATAATAAAAAACAAATGAATTAGATTCAATTAAAAATCTAACCAAAATGATTTTAGCCTACCAATATAAATTAAGGGTAAATCCATCACAAAAAATAATAATGATTAACTGGCTATCCATGCTAAGAAGTCATTACAATTTCTGCTTAAGAGATAGGATTGAGGCTTATGAACAGGTGAAATCTCCCAAACTAGGTAACTATTCTGACTTAAAAACCAAAGCTCCTTGTTGTCCCTTAACCTGTTCAATGTCTAATAAATCGCAATTGGGAGAACCCTTCAAAAAATCAGGTAAAAAACGTAATGCCTATGAGATGCAATCATCGGAATTACCTGTTTTGAAAAAAGCTAGACCCTGGTATCAAGGCATATATAGCTCTGTATTACAACAGAATTTAAGGAGACTGGCTCTAGCCTTTAAGAATTTCTTTGACGGTAGAGGATATCCAAAATTCAAGACTCGTCAAAAATTTAAAAGTTTTAGCTATCCTCCTAATCAAGTTAAATTAGAGAATAATAAAATCTACCTCCCATCTATCGGTTGGATGAGATTCTTTAAGTCTCGAAATATTCCTGATGGATTTAATCTAAAGACTGTCACCATTCGTCAAAAATCTGAGGGATGGTACGTTTCTATCAGAATAGAAAATAAAGATGTTCCTCAATCAAATCCCAAAGATTTAGTCCAAGTTAAAACTGCCATTGGTTGTGATTTAGGTATCAAGAAACTGTTAGCTTTGAGTAATGGTGAATTGATAGAAAACCCTCAATTTGAGAAACAACTGTCTAAAAGAAAAACCATTAGACAACGTAGAGCATCTCGAAAGAAAAAAGGCTCTTCTAACCAAAGAAAAGCCTACGCGCTCATTACTCACCTTGACCAAAAAATAACCAACCAAAGAGAGGATTACCAATGGAAAATCGCTCACCACCTTGTTCGTTTAGCCGATGTTATTATCTTAGAAGACCTAAACATACAAGGAATGATTAAAAAATGTCGTGCTAAACAGGATGAGCATGGTAAATTTCTTAAGAATGGTCAGTCGGCAAAAAGAGCATTAAATCGATTAATTAGGGATTGTTCTTGGGGAAATCTAAAGTTAAAAATTGAGTCGGTAGCTGCGAAGTTTGGCTCAATTTGTTTAGATGTTAGCCCTAAATTTACATCACAACAATGCTCCCATTGTGGGCATATACAAAAAGAAAACCGCAACAAAGAACGTTTTTTGTGTCTTAATTGCGGTTTTTTAGCTGATGCTGATATCCAAGCATCAATTAACATTGGCATGAAAGGACTAAAAACCCTTGGAATTAGTCAATCCAAGCTACTGAGAGTCCCTCAGAAAGTTACGCCCAAACCTGAATCAACAGGGTCTAGAAATGGGGAGATATCAGTCTCGTTGGAGATTGAGCCTGGGAACCCTCAACAGTTAAGTCTGTTTGAGTGGGTGAATGGGGAAGCAATTCCCTGTTAGAATCCCCAACTTCAGCGACAGCAAGTTGGGGTTCTTCAACAATTCTGACATTTTGGCTTTCCTTGTCATATAACCTGTTATAACAGGTTATATAAGTTGAGATTTAAACACGATATGATCAGATGTTATTGTGCGATGTCGAAGAGCACCTCTTCGCAGTGCTCTTCTGCTTCCACAGGGAACGAGGATTCAACAACCCTAACTTACTTCGTTTCACTACGTTGAAGGCGCGGGATTGCTACTCCCAAAAGTGCGACGCAAGAGTTGAATAGCCCATAGAGCCTAATTTTGGAACACAGGAGGAAAAAGGCGTAAATATGGAGGAACTATCACCCGTCATGGTATTAGAAAGCGAGTGCGTAATTCCGAGGTGTCCTCGGAATGCAAGACGCACTTAAGAAAAGGAGATTTTGTTAAGGCTG
>JASJEA010000018.1 GCA_030064935.1 Crocosphaera sp.
CATGCTTGTGAGGTACAGAGGTTATCGCTTTGAGGCAGAAGGCAGAAGGCAGGGGGCAGGAGTTAGGTGTACCTCATGGGTCCGAGAAACGCTATATATACTATGGAAACAGTTACTATCACCAAAGCGTCTCAGTAGCTGGAGATAAGTCGTCAACGGATATTGCAACTTATCTATCCCCAGTCCTCAAGGGTTCATCATGAACCAAGGAAAAAACCTGAATGTGATACGATATCTTGTTGTATCAGTTATAAATGGCAGTGATTGAACGTTATACCTTGCCAGAAATGGGCCAACTGTGGACAGATACCTATAAGCTGAAAACTTGGTTACAAGTAGAAATTGCAGTTTGTGAAGCCCAAGCCGAATTAGGCTATATTCCTAAAGAAGCTGTAACAGAAATTAAAGAAAAAGCGAATTTTGACCCCCAACGGGTGTTGGAAATTGAGGCCGAGGTCCGTCACGATGTTATTGCATTCCTCACCAATGTTAACGAATATGTGGGAGATGCCGGTCGTTACATCCATTTGGGCTTAACCAGTTCCGATGTCCTCGATACCGCCTTGGCTCTGCAACTGGTAGCTAGTTTGAACCTCATTTTAGAACGTCTCGAAGATTTAATCCAAGCCCTCCGTTATCAAGCGCAACAGCATCGTAACACGGTAATGGTGGGGCGATCCCATGGTATTCACGCTGAGCCGATTACCTTCGGTTTTAAGTTGGCAGGGTGGTTGGCCGAGATATTGCGCAACCGAGAAAGATTAGTCAAACTACGCAGTACCATCGGTGTCGGTAAAATATCTGGGGCTGTGGGAACTTATGCCAATGTTGATCCGAGGGTAGAAGCTTTGTCTTGTCAATATTTGGGCTTAGAACCCGATACAGCTTCCACTCAAGTTATCTCGCGCGATCGTCATGCTGAATTTGTGCAACAATTAGCCTTATTAGCCTCCTCAGTAGAACGGTTTGCCGTCGAAATTAGAAACTTACAACGCACAGATGTTTTAGAGGTAGAAGAATACTTTTCTAAAGGACAAAAAGGGTCCTCTGCCATGCCCCATAAAAGGAACCCGATTCGCTCGGAACGTTTAACCGGTATTGCCCGCATTATTAGAGGTTATACGGTTGCTGCACTGGAAAATGTTGCCCTTTGGCATGAGAGAGATATTTCTCATAGTTCAGTAGAACGGGTAATGTTACCAGATACTTGCATTTTGACCCATTTTATGTTGAAGGAAATTACTAATTTAGTTAAGAATTTGTTAGTTTACCCTGAGAACATGAAACGCAATATGAATGTTTATGGTGGGGTTATTTTTAGTCAACGGGTATTATTATCCTTAGTTGAAAAAGGAATGAGTCGAGAAGAGGCTTACAAAGTCGTTCAGAAATGCGCCCACGAAGCTTGGAATAAAGAAGATGGCAACTTCCATGATTTAATTAGTAAAGATGCCCAGGTGAGTCAATATCTGGGGGCTGAAGATATCGAAAATTGTTTCGATCCTCAACATCATTTACAAAACTTAGATATCATCTATCAAAGGTTAGGGATTTAATAATATGAATTCTAGGGGCTTAATATTATTAAGCCCCTAGATTGGAAAATAAGTATAAATTCATTGCGCCGTAAATGGCGGGGCTTGAAACCCTGATTTTTTGGTCAACACGGACCTTGACTCTTTCTTTACTATTTACCTTTATTATCGAGGCCAACAGCGTTAAACTCGAATCTGTGTTGTGTGTGTGAGGTCATCGATAATGTATCAGCTTAAAGAATATCCCTTTTCCCTTCCCGAAGAAAGTTTAGTTAGTATTCTCCGAGAAAGAGCCACTTATCAACCCTTCAAAATAGCCTACACCTTCTTGGAACGGGGGGAAACAGAGCAATGTTCCCTAACCTATGGACAATTGGACCGAAAAGCCAGAGAGATAGCGGCTATTCTCCATAAGAATCAACTAGAAGGGGAAAGAGCTTTGCTGATGTATTCTCCCGGTATCGACTTTATCGTTGCCTTCTTTGCCTGTCTCTATGCCGGTGTCATTGCAGTTCCCATTTATCCTCCACGCCGTAATCAATCCCTTGATAGACTCAAAGCCATCATTGATGACTGTCAAGCCAAAGAAGTCTTAACCACTACCACCATTCAAAGAAATTTAGAAAATAGTATTATTAATTATCCAGAATTAAGCAGTCTTCAGTGGTTAACCACTGATAATCTACCTCAAAGACTTAATGCCCAGAAATTTTTACCCATAGAAGTCAAAAAAGACCATATCGCCTTCCTACAATATACCTCTGGTTCCACAGGCAATCCCAAAGGAGTGATGGTAAGTCATGGTAACTTAATCCATAACCTATCCACAATTCAACAAGCCTTTGCACATAATCACACCAGTAGAGGTTTAGGATGGTTGCCCCTATTTCATGATATGGGATTAATTGGTAATGTCTTACAACCCCTATATGTAGGGTTTCCTTGTACTCTAATGTCTCCTGTAGACTTTTTACAAAAACCCTATCGCTGGTTACAAGGTATTTCTCAATACCAAGCCACCACAAGCGGCGGCCCCAACTTTGCTTACGATTTGTGTGTTAGTAAAATTACTGATGAACAAATTAAAACCCTTGATCTTAGTAGCTGGAAAGTTGCCTTTACAGGAGCCGAACCCATCAGGGCTGAAACCTTGGAAGCCTTTGCTGCTAAATTTGCTCCCTGTGGTTTTGACAAAAAAGCATTTTATCCTTGTTACGGCATGGCTGAAGCCACCTTATTCATCACCGGGGGCATGGCTTCTCATGCGCCCAAGCTAAAAACCATAGACGAAAAAGCCTTAGAAGAAAATCAAGTTGTTGAGGTGAGCAAAGAACAACCCCATAGTCGAACCCTAGTCAGTTGTGGCCGAGAATGGTTAGGACAAACAGTAAAAATTGTTAACCCCCACACCTTAACCCAATGTGATGAGAATCAAGTAGGGGAAATTTGGGTATCAGGAGACAGCGTTGCTAGAGGCTATTGGCAACAACCGCACAAAACCCAAGAGACTTTTGAAACTTACTTATGGAATACCCAAGAAGGACCCTTTTTAAGAACAGGAGACTTAGGCTTCCTCTCCTCAGAAAAAGAACTCTTTGTCACAGGAAGACTCAAAGATGTCATTATTATTCGTGGACGGAATCATTATCCCCAGGACATTGAATTAACAGTAGAGGAAAGTCATCCCGCTTTGCGCCCTAGTTGTGGGGCTGCTTTTACCATTGGTGATGCAGGGAATGAAAAATTAATTATTCTCCAAGAAATAGAGCGAGCCCATTTACGAAAACTCGACTCCGAAGAAGTTAAAAAAGCCATTCGCCAAGCAGTAGCCAAACACCATGGTTTGCAAGTTCATGAAGTTATGTTAATCAGAACCGCAACCATTCCTAAAACCTCTAGTGGAAAAATCCAACGTTATCGCTGCAAAGAGCAGTTTTTAAAGAATATGGTGGACGGTTTACTCTCAAAAAGTCCATGTTTGGTAAAAGCATAAGTGCTAATTTTTTTAGAGCTTTTGGGAATACTTAAAACTATAAAGCTCATAAATTTATTCACCTATGACTAATTCAAATGTACAACTACCCTTATATGTATCAAGTCCCGATTTGGGAGACTTTAAAAGACGTTTTATTACAACCATTAACCTAATTTTTTGATAGGTTTAGTGATTGCAATACACCAAATCATTAGTTGACCAGTATTTTTTTGATAAATTGGGTTATTTTTACTAATGATTCTCTGTAATGGACTAGGAATTGTAGTAGATTATCAGAGGTACTTGGCTCATAAGGCTTTTCAAACAACACTTTCTGTCCAAAAGGAAAGTTACACAGGCTTTAGCACAATCATCATGGCATAATAATCACCACGCATTTCCTAAATCGGCTAACTTTGGTTTAAAATAATGGCAAATCGAATTAGGTTACTGGTTTATTCAAATTATACAATTTTTCAATTTGGTTTGGGATGTTAAAATTCCTTCTAAAGCAATGATTGAATAAAAACAAGTTTAACCGTTTAGATATTATTATTATAGCTAAAGTAAAGATTCTCAGGATTGAAAGCAAATGAACCAAAATAGCATACAAAATGACCATAACTATGAAGATATTGAGGCTTGGTTGATTTCTTACTTATCTAAACTTCTAGAAATTGAGCCCAACGAGCTCGATCCTCAAGTATCGTTTAATGAATATGGCCTAGATTCGTCGGCGGCCGTTATATTAACCGGAGATTTACAGGAATGGCTTAAAAACGATCTCGATCCTACTTTACTCTTTGATTACCCAACTATTGCAGCATTAGCTGAACATTTGAGTTAGATTAAGTTAATGTTATAATCATCATGGGTTGGCCAGGCTAGTGGCCTCACTACACTCCCATTTAGTTAAAATTAGACCCTGCCGAAAGCCTAGGATTGGGCTGGTGTTAGGCACAATTGTGGTGGTTTAGAGTGTAGGTATTAAGTAGTGTTGAACAGATGAATCTGAAAAATTAGAGGAATTAAGTCATGGTCGAACCCATCGCAGTTATTGGTTTGGGCTGTCGTGTTCCCGGAGCTAATAACCCTGAAGATTACTGGAAATTGTTGGAAAATGGAGTTGATGCTATAACAGAAGTCCCCTCAAATCGTTGGGATATTCAGTCGTATTACAGTGAAGCCCCAGCCACACCAGCTAAGATGAATACAAGATGGGGTGGATTTTTACGGGATGTTGACAAATTCGATGCAAGCTTTTTTCGCATTTCCCCTCGTGAAGCCGAATATATTGATCCTCAACAAAGATTGGTGTTAGAAGTAGCTTGGGAAGCCCTAGAAAACAGTGGGTTAGTCCCCGAAACATTGGCTAACAGTAAAACAGGAGTGTTCGTAGGAGTTAGCAATGGTGATTATGGAAGACTGAGCGCAAAAGACGAATCAGTGATTAGTTCCTATAGTGGGACAGGAAGTAGTTTGTCCATTGCCGCTAATCGGTTGTCTTATTACTTTAACTTCAAGGGACCTAGCCTAGCTATTGACACCGCTTGCTCGTCATCCTTAGTCTCAGTGCACTATGCTTGCAAGAGCTTACAGACTCACGAATCGGATTTGTGTTTAGCAGGTGGAGTTAACCTCATTTTATCCCCTGAAGGAACAATCGCCTTATCCCAAGCACGGATGATGTCACCAGAAGGTCGTTGCAAAACCTTTGATGCCTCTGCCGATGGTTATGTGCGAGGTGAGGGGTGTGGTGTGGTAGTGCTAAAAAGACTTTCAGACGCTCTCCAAAATAATAACTTTATCTACGCCATTATTAGAGGCTCCGCAGTTAATCAAGATGGCTTAACCAATGGATTAACCGCACCCAATGGACCCTCTCAACAAGCAGTGATTCGTCAAGCATTGACAAATGCAGAGGTAAGTGCCAACCAAATTAGTTACCTTGAAGCCCATGGAACAGGAACTCCTCTCGGCGATCCCCAAGAATTTAACTCCCTCAAAAAAGTCTTGATGGAAAACCGCGAGCCGAATCAACCTTGTTGGATTGGTTCAGTCAAAACCAATATTGGTCATCTAGAATCAGCCGCAGGCATTGCAGGTTTAATAAAAGTTGTCCTCTCCTTGCACCATAAAAAAATTCCCCCTCATCTACATCTTCAAAAACTTAATCCCTATATTTCTCTAAACAATACACCCCTAAAAATTCCTCAACAATGTGAACCTTGGCAAACCACTTCAGAAAAACGCTTTGCTGGTATTAGTGGTTTTGGGTTTGGGGGAACCAATTGTCATCTCATTCTAGAAGAAGCCCCCCAAACCAGAGAAACAGGGGATAAGACTACAGTCCCCAAACGTCCCTATCATCTCCTCACCCTCTCAGCAAAAACAGAATCCGCCTTATCAGAGATGGCGAGTCATTATCAAAGCCTTTTCGCAACTCATGCAGATATTTCAGTAGCAGATGTTTGTTTTAGTGCCAATATTGGGCGATCGCAATTCAACCATCGACTCGCCATTGTTACAAATACGTCCCAAGATTTGCAAGAACAATTAGGCACTTTTGCCAAGCAAGCAGACAATAATTGCCTCACAGGAAAATTAGAGTCGAGAAAACCCCCTAAAATTGCCTTTCTCTTTACAGGGCAGGGATCGCAATACGTGAACATGGGGAGAGAATTGTATGAAACACAACCAACCTTTAGAAAAACAGTTGATCGTTGCGATCAAATCCTGAAAACCTATTTAGACAAAAGTATACTAGAAATTATTTACCCTCAAAATGAGCAAGACTCATCCATTCATGACACAGGTTATACTCAACCCGCCTTATTTACCATTGAATATGCCTTAGCTCAATTATGGCGAGCGTGGGGAATAGAACCCGATGTAGTCATGGGGCATAGTGTAGGAGAATATGTAGCCGCTTGCATCGCTGGGGTTTTTAGCTTAGAAGATGGACTAAAACTGATTGCTCATCGAGGAAGATTAATGCAGCAGTTGCCATCTGGTGGCAAAATGGTAGCTTTAATGGCATCGGAAACCCAGGTACAAGAGTTAATTGCTCCCCACAGTGACAAGATATCCATTGCCACCTTAAACGGTCCTCAAAGTGTGGTCATTTCTGGAGAAGGGGAAACCATTGACATGATTATTCCTACTTTAGAAAGCCAAAAGATTAAAATCAAACCCCTACAAGTCTCTCATGCTTTTCACTCTTGTTTAATGGAACCCATCTTGCCAGAGTTTAAAGCAGTAGCTTCTGAAATAACTTACCATCTCCCCTCAATAACCCTCATATCCAATCTTACCGGGGAACTGGTAGACGAGAACATGATTACAGCCGAATATTGGGTAAGTCATATTCGCCAACCAGTTAGATTTGCTCAGAGTATGAAAACCTTGCAGCAAAAAGGACCTCAAATTTTCCTAGAAATTGGACCTAAACCGATTTTATTAGGAATGGGGCGGCAATGTGTACCAGAAGATGTAGGGGTTTGGTTGCCTAGTTTGCGCCCATTGAAAACAGATTGGCAACAAATGCTAGAGAGTTTAGGACAATTATATATTCAAGGAATAAAACCTAACTGGAGTGGATTTGAACAAGATTATTCTCATCATCAAGTACACTTACCAACTTATCCCTTTCAACGTCAGCGATATTGGCTAAAAACAGACAACAAAAATAGTTATTTCAAAATAGATAACCTTGAGAAGTTACAAAATAGCTTAGAACAAACAGGAAAACTATCAGAAGCTGAAGTCCAATTACTTCCTAAACTATTACAACTATTAGCTCAACAACAGCAACAGCAACAGCAAATAGAAGTATCAGATATTCAAAATTTACTCTATGAAATTCAATGGAAACAGCAACCAAGAAAAATTGGAACTAAAACAAAAAATGGCGAATCAGGAGCATGGGTTATTTTTGCTGATAGCCAAGGATTAGGAGAGAAAATTGCTGAGAAATTAGCTTTATCTGGAGATGAATCTTATTTAGTTTTCGTCGGAGAAAGTTATCATCATGAAAACAATAGATGGGATATTAATCCCAGTCAAAAAGAAAACTTTCAAAAGCTCTGGCAAGACTTAAATATCTCCTCAGATTTATCCTGGAAAGGAATTATCCATCTTTGGGCTTTAGAAACAAAGACAACAGAAAAACTCAATTTAGAAAGCCTCCAAGAAGCCCAAAATTTAACTTGTGCAAGTCTCCTCTATAGTTTACAGACTTTAGAAGAAATTGCCCTTCAAGAGCCCCCTAAACTGTGGTTAGTAACACAAGGTGTTCAAGCAATTTTACCTCAAAAAACCTCTTTAGCGATCGCCCAATCTCCCTTGTGGGGAATGGGCAAAGTGATAGCTCTAGAGTCTCCTAAATGGTGGGGAGGAATGATTGATATAGATACAAATAGAACAGAAAATGAAGTCGATAACTTGCTATTAGAAATCGAAAATCACCAAGGAGAAAATCAAATTGCCTTTCGTAACAACAACAGATATGTACCTCGTTTAGTTCAAAAACAACTAACCACTGCCAATCAAATCTTTTCCCTAGGATCAGATAAAACCTATCTAATTACAGGAGGATTAGGGGCACTAGGGTTAAAAGTAGCCCAGTGGATGGTTGAAAAAGGAGCGAGGAATTTAGTTTTAATCAGTAGACGTACCCCATCAACCGAGACTCAAAAAATATTAAATCGAATAAGAGAACAAAGTGTAAAAGTTGAGATTATCGCAGCAGATGTAGGTAATAAAGGAGAAATTGGTCAAGTTTTTGAGACCATAAATACCCAAATGCCTCCCTTAAAAGGAATTATTCATGCAGCAGGAACAATAGACGATGGCATCTTGTTAGAGCAAAATTGGCAAAGATTTGAAAAAGTGCTGTGTTCCAAAGTGGAAGGAACATGGAATTTACATCAATTAACTCAGAATCATGACCTCGACTTCTGTATTTTCTTTTCCTCAGTTTCCTCCTTATTCGGTTCCCCTGGACAAAGTAATTATGCAGCAGCCAATCAATTTATGGACAGTTTAGCTCATTATCGCTGTCAATTAGGGAAACCAACCCTAAGCATCAATTGGGGACCTTGGGCTAATGGAGGTATGGCTTCAGAAAAAGCTCAAAATTGGTTGGCTCAGATGGGGATGAAAACATTAAGCCCTCCATTAGCTCTTGCTGCGCTAGATTATCTTCTTAAACCAACCAATGTCCAAGTAACAGTAGCAGATATTGAATGGAAAACCTTTAAAGAAATTTACGAAATAAAAAACAAAGGGCGATTACTAGAAGAAATTAACCTTAACCTGAACAAGGAAAAAGAGCAGACACCAGAAGAATCTAACCAAATTTTCCAAAAATTGTGCGAAACCGAAACTCAAAATCGCCACATCCTTTTGGTTACTTATCTACAGGAAAAGATTGCTAAAGCACTAGGAGTAGTTGAATCCCAACTCGAAGTCCAACAACCTTTACTCACTATGGGGCTCGATTCCTTGATGGCTATCGAACTCAGAAATCAGATTAGAAAAGAATTAAACCTAGAAATTTCCATTGTTAAACTCATGGAAGACAACAATATTGTAGACCTAGCAACCTATTTAGATGAGGATTGGAGTCGGATGCACCAAAATCCTGTTTCTGCTCCAACTATTGTTAACAAAACTTATGAAAAAACCGAACCATCTTCAGAAGAAGATGAAGAGATACTAAAAAATTTGGAAAACTTATCCGATCAAGAAATAGACAATTTACTGAAAACTATGTTATCCAACTCGGAGGCTGATTCATGAGTCATATATCTCAAGACTTAAATAATTTGTCATCACAGGAAAAGCGAGAATTATTAGCTAAGCTCATACAAGAAAAAGCTCAGCAGAGCAAAAAGAAATATCCTTTAGCTTATGGTCAGCGTCCCCTCTGGTTCCTATATAAATTCGCATCAGAAAGTGCAGTTAATAATGCAGCCTATGTAGCTCGTCTTCACAAAGATTTAGATATTCAAGCCCTACAAGAAGCTTTTAATAAACTCATTGAAAGGCATTTAGTGCTTCGGACTACCTATTTCATGGATAATGATCAACCAATGGCGAAGGTTCATGATGAGATGCCACTGAAGTTAAACCAGGTTGACGTATCTCATTGGACTCAGCAAGAAATAGACCACTGGCTCGATCAAGAAGCTGATCTTCCCTTCAATCTAGAGCAGGGGCCTATCATAAGAGTTAGTGTATTAATTGACTCTTCCACTCAAGATCCACCTGTAAAACAAACACCAATACTCATCCTAGTTATCGATCATATTACCCTTGATTTTTGGTCCGTTGAATTGCTGATCAACGAACTTCGTCAAATCTATCATGGGATCAGGTCTAACACTGAAGTATCCCTACCCCCAATCGCCCTTCAATATAGTGATTATGTTAAATGGCAACATGATATGCTGGCAGGGGAAACGGGAGAAAAACTCTGGAAATATTGGAAGGGAAAGTTAGCAGGGGAATTGCCCGCCTTGAACTTGCCGATTGATTACCCACGGCAGCCCATACAAACCTATAAAGGGAAAAAATTATCGTTTAGTTTGGGCAAGGAATTGACTTTTGAACTAAAAGAATTGGCAAAAGTTAATGGCGTAACCCTTTACATGACCATTTTAGCAGTCTTTGAAATATTATTGTATCGCTATACAGGTCAAGACGACATTCTCATCGGCTCAGCCGTAGTCAATCGCAATCAAGCTGAATTGGAAAACACTTTTGGTTATTTTACCAACGCAGTTGTCTTGCGAACTGCACTCTCAGAAAACCCAACCTTTAGGGAATTGCTCCATCGTATTCGCCCAGTGGTTTTAGAAGCTATGGAAAACAAAGACTTTCCCTTTACCCTATTAGTTGAACGACTCCAACCAGTTCATGATATTAGTCGCCCCCCAATTGTGCAAGTTGGAATAGCTTGGGAGCAAATTCGTCGTCATAGCTATGGGCAAAAAACTGGCTCAGAATATCTAATAGAGGAAACTTTAACATCAGGTCCAAGAGGAGCCA
The DNA here is from genome assembly GCA_030064935.1 of Crocosphaera sp. GTDB lineage: Bacteria > Cyanobacteriota > Cyanobacteriia > Cyanobacteriales > Microcystaceae > Crocosphaera. The sequence goes on from JASJEA010000018.1 coordinate 10,564, forward strand.
ATTTAGATTTAAACTTAATGGTCTTTAATTTGTCTGAAGAACTAAGTGGAATGTGGAGGTACAAAACTGATCTTTTTAAAGAAGAAACCATCAGAAAAATGAGTGAGCATTTTCGTTCTTTGCTCCAAGAAGTTGTTAAAAATCCTCAAAAAAAGATTTCTCAATACTCCCTATTATCAGAAGTAGAAAAACATCAATTATTAGTGGAGTGGAACCAGACTTACAAAGACTATACTCAAGATAAATGTACTCATGAGTTATTTGAAGAACAGGTAGAAAAGACACCCAATGCCATAGCAGTTGTATTTGAAGGAAAAGAATTAACCTATAAAGAATTAAATAATCGAGCGACTGATTTAGCAAAATATATACAAAAACTTGGTGTTGGTCCAGAAGTCCTAGTAGGGATTTGTGTCGAACGTTCTCTAGAAATGGTTATCGGCTTGTTAGGAATACTCAAAGCAGGGGGAGCTTATGTGCCGATTGATCCAACCTACCCCTCAGAGCGTCTCGCTTATATGCTAGAGGATTCTCAAGTAAAAATACTATTAACACAACAAAAATTGGTCAATCTCTTATCTAATTTTGAAGGACAACTTCTGTGTTTAGATAGTGAATGGGAAATAGAAAAGGAAAAGTCTTCAGAACCCTTAGTTAAACAAGTTGAAACAGAGAACCTAGCCTATGTGATTTATACATCCGGTTCCACAGGAAAACCTAAAGGAACTATGAATACTCATCGGGGACTGGTAAACCGTTTGCTATGGATGCAAGAAACTTATCAGTTAAATGAAAGCGATCGCGTGTTGCAAAAAACCCCCTTCAGTTTCGATGTTTCCATTTGGGAATTCTTCTGGCCTTTAATCACTGGAGCTACCCTAATTGTTGCAGAACCCGGAGGACATCAAGATAGCCATTACTTAGTGAAAATAATTGCCGAGCAGAAGATTACAACCCTACACTTTGTCCCGTCAATGTTGCAAGTATTCCTAGAAGAACAAGGATTAGAGGCTTGTCAGAGTCTAAAACGAGTCATCTGTAGCGGAGAAGCTCTACCTTACGACCTTCAACAAAGGTTTTTTGAGAGCTTAAACTGTGAATTACACAACCTCTATGGACCAACAGAGGCCGCTATTGATGTTACCCACTGGCAATGTCAACCAAACCACCCCCTAGAAAAAGTACCCATCGGCCGTCCAATTGCTAATACTCAGATGTATATCCTCGATTCCTATCTCCAGCCTGTTCCTATGGGAGTAGCAGGAGAACTACATATCGGGGGAGTACAATTGGCAAGAGGTTATTGGCAACGTCCAGAATTAACAGCAGAGAAATTCATTAGAAATCCCTTTGGTGACTCTACAGTGGACGATAAAACCTCAAGATTGTATAAAACCGGTGATTTAGCCCGTTATCTACCAGACGGAAATATTGAATATTTAGGTCGCATTGACCATCAAGTAAAAATTAGAGGCTTTAGGATAGAACTAGGGGAAATTGAAGCCGTTTTAACACAACACCCTCAAGTTCGTGAGGCTATTGTTCTAGCGGAAGAAGACCAAAACAAAGATAAGCGATTAGTAGCTTATATCGTCTGTCAGGAAGCGGTTGAATCAACCAGAGAATTGCGAGATTTCTTGCAACAAAAGCTACCAGATTACATGACTCCCTCAACTTTCGTTACCCTCGAAGAATTGCCATTAACTCCCAACGGGAAAGTTGATCGTCGTGGGTTATCTAAATTCAATCAGAACAAACTTGATTCTGGAGAAACCTTTGTTGAACCGCGCAACTTTATAGAAGAAGAACTGGTAACGATTTGGCAAGAACTGCTCAAGATCGATCAAATTGGGATTTATGATAACTTCTTTGAATTAGGTGGACACTCTTTATTACTGACTCAAGTCGCCTCTAGGATTCGCAGCAACTTCGAGGTAGATATGCCATTGATGATCTTATTCAACACCCCGACGGTAGCGACAATGAGTATAGCAATTACCGAAAAAATGCTTGAACAAGAAGAAGACACAGAGCAGATGATTAAAGAAGTGCAGGGACTTTCCCAGAGTGAAATTGCAGCATTGATGGATGATGAGTAGTTACCTGTAGTTGAGTCAAGAGGCACAAAAAAATGAAACTATTATTCACAATGAACAATCCTTACAGAAGGATTGATGGAGGAGCTAACAAAACTATTCAAGCACTAGCTGAATCCCTAGCTGCTAGAGACAATGTTATCAAATTAGTTGCTCCTGCTTTGACAACCCCTAGTCAAGTTACACATGAGGAATTTATACAAACATTAGTGGATGAAGGGCTTGAGTTGACTCAAAGCGATGTTGCTACTATCTTTAACCTTAATAACATCGAAGTTCATGCCGTTAGGGATTCTTCTAACCTCAGAGATTATTTAATAGAACAAACGAAAGATTTTCAACCAGATTGGGTAATTGTCTCGGCTGAAGATGCGAGTCAAAATTTATTGCTGGCTGCTTTGCAAAGCAGTCGAGATCGGGTTATTTATATTTGTAACACAATTCAAATGCTTCCTTTTGGACCGGCAAGTTATTATCCAGGAGAAGAAAGAACTAAAATTATCGGACAAACGGCCGCCATATTAACCTGTGCCGATTTTGTAGCTGAATATATAAAAAAGTGGAGTGGATTTAATGTATTTGTTAACCGCCCTCCTCGCTTTGGCAAGACTCCATTTCCTAACCATGGCAGTTTTGATCAAGGCTATGTTTTAATGATGAACGTTTGTGATTATAAGGGATTTCCAATTTTCTTATCACTAGCAAAAGCCTTTCCTAATATCCAATTTGCAGCCCTTCGTGGCTGGGGAACAACCCAAAAAGAACGAGATGCCATTGACTCCCAGGCAAATATACATTGGCTACCTAACAGTTATTGTATTGATGATTTTTTCAGCAAAACTAGAATATTACTGATGCCTTCCCTCTGGATAGAGACATTTGGGAGAGCAACTGTAGAAGCGATGCTTCGTGGTATTCCTGTTTTGGCGAGTAATGTAGGAGGCTTACCTGAAGCAAAACTAGGAGTTGATTATTTGTTACCTGTCAACCCAATTGAAAAATATACAGATCAACTCGATGAAAGAATGTTGCCCATTGCCGTTTTACCCGAACAAGACATTACCCCGTGGAAAGAGGCATTGGGTAATTTGTTGACTGATAGAGCTTTATATGAACGAATATCTCAAGAGTCACGACAAGCCGCCTTAGAATTTGTTTCGTCTCTTGATGTCGCTCCCTTAGAACAATTTTTGTTAAATTTACCCAAAAAATCTCAATTATCTGCTCAAAATGAAACTAATCAGTTATCAAAGACTGATAAAGGATCGAGCAAAACAGCAGGGGATGTTTCTAGTTTAACCCCCCAACAACAAGCTTTGTTAATGAAGCGTTTAATCGCAAAGAGAAAAAGCAAACAGAAAAACTCGAAAACTGCCCTATCTATCCCTATTGTTCAATCCCGTGAAAACCTGCCTCTATCCTTTGCTCAACAAAGACTGTGGTTACTGGCACAATTAGAACAACAAAATAATACCTATAATATGTCCGGTGCAGTTAAGCTGACTGGGGTTGTTAACAGACAAGTATTAGAGCAAAGCCTACAAGAAATTCTACGCCGTCAGGAAGCACTGCACACTACATTCAAGATTGTAGATAACTCACCCGTACAGATCATAGATCCTAAACTAACCATAACCCTCCCTTTAGTCAACCTAGAAAATCTGTCAGAGCAACAACAAACAAGGGAAGTGCAAAAATTGACCGAAGAGGCATCAAACAAGCCTTTTAATCTCTCTCAAGGACCCTTGATACGAGTAGCCTTGTTAAAATTGGCAGAGCAGGAACATATCCTGATCGTAAGCATTCACCATATCATTACTGATGGTTGGTCAATGGGGATCTTTATCCGTGAGGTTTCCTCTGTTTATCAAGCCCATAGTAATAATCAGCCTTCTCCCTTACCTAAGTTATCAATCCAATATGCGGATTTTGCCTCTTGGCAACGAAAATGGCTAACGGGCAAAGTGCTAGAAACTCAACTCAACTATTGGCAACAACATCTATCAGGGGCTCTTCCATTTATCGATCTGCCCACTGACAAAAAACGACCCTCCGTACATTCATTGCAAGGCTCTAAGCAATCTATAACTGTTTCAAAAGCTCTGAGTAAGTCTCTCCATGATTTAAGCCGTCAACAAGAAGTAACCCTATTTGCCACGTTAATGGCAGCTTTAAAGATTGTTTTATTTCAATGGACAGGACAAAAAGATTTGGTAGTAGGGACAGTTGTGGCAGGCCGAAATCGCCAAGAACTTGAGCCTTTAATTGGTTGCTTTATGAATTTTTTAGCTCTGCGATCGCAACTATCAGAGGAACAAACCGGTCAGGCAATCCTGAAACAGATGGGCAAAACAGTTCTCGAAGCTTACAGCCACCAAGATTGTCCCTTTGAAGAAGTCGTAGCCACCCTGAATCCTCCACGGCAGTTAGGTTACAACCCAATCTACAATGTAGCCTTACTCTTGCAAAATTTCTCATCAGAGCTTCCATTTGGTCCGAAACTCCAAGCCCATCTTCTGCCCTTTTCACCTCCTTCTTCTTCACTGGACTTAAGATTTGTAGTTTATGAATCCTCTGACCAATTACTCGTCGAGTGTGAGTACAATCTGGATTTATTTGTCCCTCAAACCATTGAATTTTTATTGGAGGCTTATGGTAGCACTCTAGAACAATTGGTTGCCAAACCAGAAGCTAAATTAGCAGAATTTACTCTATTAGAAAGATTACAAAATCAAGGTAAACTCGCAAAAAACAGAACAGGGCAGAAAACCTTAGCGATCACAGCTACATTTACAGCAGAGCCAGTCAAAGAATCCCTAGTCTTTTGGGCACAAGAACTTGATCTGCCTTGGAATATTGAATTTGCTCCTTACAACCAAGTTTTTCAGCAACTTCTTAATCCTAATAGTCATCTGTCTCAAAATCAGCAAGGCGCAAATGTAATTCTCGTACGGTTTGAAGATTGGTTGCATTCGGATAATAATGACTCAATACCAATCAATAATTATGAAGAAATTAAAGAAAATATTGAACGCAATGTTCAAGATTTAATACTTGCGTTACGCTCAGCAGCAAAACGTTCAAAAACTCCTTATTTAGTTTGTTTGTGTCCATCATCTTCTTCTTGGCTTAAAGTTGAACAACAAACGAGTCTAGTGCAACAATTAGAGGAGAGGTTGCGCGAAGAGTTGAAAACAATTAGTGGGGTTTATTGGATTAGCAGTTCCGAGTTAGAGCAACTATACCCGATGGCAGATTACCATATTGCCCAAGAAAAGGTGGTTGGCCATGTTCCTTACACTCCTGGAGGATTTGCGGCCCTAGGAACAATGATAGCTCGTAAACTTCATAATCTTAAACAGTCTACTTATAAAGTGATTGTTCTTGACTGCGATCAAACTTTATGGCAAGGAATTTGTGGGGAAGATGGAGCCGAAGGGATAGAAATTACACCCCCTTATGCAGCTTTACAACAATTTATCTTAGAACAGCAACAACAAGGTAAATTGCTTTGCTTATGCAGCAAAAATGAAGAACAAGATGTTCTGGCTGTGTTTGACTTTTATCAATCAATGCCACTGAATCTCAGCCACTTTGTGTCTTGGCGCATCAACTGGCAATCAAAATCAGATAACCTGAAATCTTTAGCTCAAGAACTACAATTAGGATTAGATAGTTTTATTTTTGTAGATGATAATCCAGTGGAATGTGCAGAAGTGCAAGCAAACTGTCCAGAAGTTTTGACAGTGCAACTTCCTCAAGATGAACAACAAATTCCCCAATTTTTAAAACATATCTGGGCATTTGATACCTTAAAAATCACTGAGGAAGATGAAGAAAGAACCGAACTGTATCGCCAAAATATTGAACGGGAAAAATCTCGACAAAATACATTAACCTTTGAGGAATTTTTAGAGGGTTTAAACTTAGAGGTGACCATTAAACCTTGTCAACCTGAGCAGTTAACCCGAATTTCTCAACTAACTCAGCGTACCAATCAATTTAATGTAACAACAATCCGTCGTTCTGAAACAGACATTCAACAGTGTTGTGAGTTAGAGCAATTAGAGTGTTTAGCCGTTAAGGTTCAAGATCGCTTTGGAGACTATGGTTTAGTAGGAACTATCTTGTTTAAAACCCAAGAAGAGACAATGACAGTCGATACTTTTCTACTTAGTTGTCGAGCTTTAGGAAGAGGTGTGGAGCATCAAATGTTAGCTCATTTAGCGGCGATCGCCCAAACAAAAGGACTTAAACAAGTCGAGATTCCTTATATTCCTACACAGAGAAATCAACCCGCAGAGGATTTTCTCAATCAAGTCGGTAAACAGTATGGAGAAAAAACAGAACCAGGATGGCTTTTCCGGTTTCCTGTGGAAACCATTAACAATTTAAGCTTTCAAAGGGATTATCAAGAAAGTTCAGACAGAGAACAATTATCTTCATCTTCTCCAACAACAATCAGTCAGTCTCAGACTGTTTTAATCCCCTATGCAAAAATAGCGATGGAGCGGCAGGAGGTAGAACAAATCAGAGAAGCAATTGAATCTCAAAAACAATGGCAAAAACGAGAAATCCAAGAAGCGTTTGTGGCTCCTCGCAACTCCAGAGAAGAGAAAATTACTGAGATTTGGGGTGAAGTTCTCAAAATCGACCAAATTGGTGTTTATGATAACTTTTTTGCCCTAGGAGGTTCATCCTTGCTGGGAGTACAAGTCATTAATCGAATCAGAGAAATTTTCAACCTAGAGCTACCCTTTATTCGTTTATTTGAACAACCGACTGTGGCAGGAATAGCTGAATTGATTGAGGCTCTGCAAACAGTGGAGTCAGTTTCATCTCCTATTAGTCAAGATGCAGAAGATCGCGAGGAATTTGAACTATGAAGTCTATACAATTATTTTTATCTGAACTTAGTCAACAAGATATTAAGCTATGGGTGGAAGGGGAAAAGTTGCGTTGTAATGCACCCAAAGGAGCCCTTACCCAAGAGCTTAAAGAAGAATTAAGCAAACGCAAACCAGAGATCATCTCGTTTTTACAACAATCTTCTGTAGAAACAATTAAACCCCTCCCTCGAAGCGAAGATTTACCTCTTTCCTTTTCTCAACAACGCCTCTGGTTTTTAGAACAATTAGAAGAATCCAATGCTATTTACAATGAGTCATCTGCCCTAAGACTAGAAGGGAATTTGAATATAACAGCCCTTGAAGAGAGTTGGAGAAAAATTGTAGCCAGACATGAAGTTCTCAGGACTAATTTTCAAACAGTCGATGGAAAACCAGTATTGACAATTAGCCCTCAACCTGATGTTCATTTGAAGGTTATTGACTTAAAAAATACGTCAGAGGTTGAACAATCAGCCGAGGTTAAAAAATTGTTAGAGGAGGAGATGCAACGCCCTTTTAATCTAGAAAAGGGTAATCTTTGGCGAGGTATTCTCATTCGTTTAGCAGATAATGATCATATTTTATTGCTGGTGATGCATCATATTATTTGTGATGGTTGGTCCATGGGGATTTTTATCCGTGAACTATCGGCCTTGTATCATGCTTTGTCTGCTGGAATTCCTCACTCATTGCCAGAATTACCCATTCAGTACGTGGATTTCGCAGCATGGCAAAACCAGTGGTTAAAAGGAGCAATTTTAGAAAAACAACTCAAATATTGGCAAGAGAAATTAAAAAATATTCCACCCTTATTAGAACTGCCGACGGATCATCCTCGTCCCTCAACACAGACTTTTAGAGGAGAAAAACAGTATTTTATCATCTCCCAAAGTTTAACCCAAAAATTAAAAAATTTGTCTCAACAGTCCGATACTACTCTATTTATGGTGTTGCTGGGTGCCTTTGCTGTTTTACTGTCACGTTATAGCAGACAGGAAGATATTTTGATTGGTTCTCCAATATCTGGCCGCAATCGTAAGGAAATTGAGACGCTTGTGGGCTGTTTTGTTAATACATTAGTTTTACGTTTAAATACTGCTAATGATGCTACTTTTACTGAGTTTCTTAAGCAAGTTCGTCAAGTCTGTTTAGAAGCCTATGCTCATCAGGATATACCTTTTGAAAAATTGCTAGAAGGCTTAAATGTAGAGCGAAGTTTGAGTCATAGCCCTCTATTTCAGGTGATGTTTGTTTTGCATAATGCTCCGATAGAGGAACTCAACTTACCAGGATTAACCCTAAATCCTGTAGAGTTAGAAACAGCGTCGGCAAAATTTGATTTAACCCTCTCCCTTGAAGAAACAGAAGCCGGATTAAAAGGTTTCTGGGGATATAACTTAGACTTATTTGACGCAGCAACGATAAGTCGAGCAATAGGCCATTTTCAGCAGTTGTTGGAAGCGATTATAACGAATCCACAAGAAAAAATTGCCCAATTAACTTTATTGACAGAAGAAGAAAGGCATCAATTATTAGTAGAGTGGAACGATACCACAGCAGACTATCCCAAAGATAAATGTATTCATCAATTGTTTGAGGAACAGGTAGAGAAAACACCCAATGCAGTAGCAGTGGTGTATGAAGAGGAGCAATTAACTTATCAAGAATTGAACCAAAAAGCGAATCAATTAGCCCGTTATTTACAAAAATTAGGGGTTAAACCTGATACTTTGGTGGGAATATGTGTGGAGCGTTCTGTTGAGATGATTATTGGATTATTGGGAATATTAAAAGCAGGAGGAGCTTATGTGCCCATTGATCCTAATTATCCAACGGAACGAGTTAACTATATGCTCGAAGATTCTGGAGTTTCAGTGCTGTTAACTCAGGAAAAATTAAGGGAAACTTTACCTCAAACCCAAGCGCAAAAAATTTGTTTAGATAGAGATTGGTTAACAATTGATCAAGAAAGTAATAATAATATATCTTCCAAAGTTAAGGCAGAAAATCTAGCCTATGTAATTTATACCTCTGGTTCAACAGGTAAACCTAAAGGAGTGATGATTTGTCATAAGAATGTAATTAATTTATTTACTTGGCATCAAAAAGCATTCTCCGTGACTGCTGCTGATAAAGCAACTCAAATAGCAGGAACAGCATTTGATGCTTCTGTTTGGGAAATCTATCCTTATTTAACTTGTGGCACAACCCTATACTTAGTCAACCGTGAATCAAGATTGTCTCCAACCAATATCACCACTTGGTTAGTTGCTAATAAGATTAGTATTTGTTTTTTGCCAACACCTTTAGCTGAGGCAGTCTTGTCTTTAGACGAGTCAGCTTCGTTGTCATTACGGACTCTTTTAACTGGTGGGGATAAACTGCATTCTACAGAGCTTAACTATATTACCTTTCCACTCATTAACAATTATGGACCTACTGAAAATACAGTTGTTACAACATCTGGACAGGTAATTGAATCAGAAAAGGAAACAAATCCCCACATTGGAAAACCAATTTCTAATACTCAAATTTATATCTTAGACTCCAACTTACAGTCAGTTCCCATTGGGGTCGCAGGAGAACTACATATCGGAGGAGATGGATTATCTAAAGGCTACTTAAATCGACCAGAATTGACTGCCCAAAAATTCATTCCCAACCCGTTTGGAAAAGGAAAACTCTACAAAACGGGGGACTTATGTCGTTACTTACCTGATGGAAACATAGAATACATAGGAAGAATAGACCATCAAGTAAAAATTAGAGGCTTTAGAATTGAACTCGGAGAGATTGAATCGGTCTTAGGACAACACCCTCAAGTCCGAGAAGCAGTGGTAATAGTCAGAGAAGATCAACCTGGAAACAAAAGGCTGGTGGCTTATGTGGTAGCAAAAGAAGAAACTCCAAGTTTAAGTGAGTTAAGAAAAGGGTTAGGGAAAAAACTGCCGGATTATATGGTGCCGAGTGCTTTTGTTTTCCTAGAAACTATGCCCTTGACTCCCAACGGCAAAATAGATCGTCGTGGTTTGCCTGCCCCTGATGCTTCACAAAGAAGTGTTGAAGGAGAATTTATTGCCCCTCGTACTCCCACAGAAGAATTGTTAGCTAGTATCTGGCGAGAAGTTTTGGGCATTGAACAAATCGGCATTGACGATAACTTCTTTGAAATAGGAGGACATTCTTTACTGGCAACCCAGGTCATTTCTAGAGTCAGAGAAGCCTTCTCTACTGAGATCAGCTTAAAACAGCTTTTTGCTAGTCCTACTCTGGCTGAGTTTGCTAAGGGTATTGAACAGAGCAATTATCCTCTCAGTTTGGGGGTTATTGAGCCTGTGTCTAGAGAGGATTATTTACCCCTTTCCTTTGCTCAAGAAAGGTTATGGTTCCTAGAGCAAATGGAGGAAAATACCGCTACGTATAATATGCCTGGGGTTGTTGAGGTTCATGGCACCTTGAAGATAAATGCTTTTGAACAAGCTTTACAAACAATTATCAATCGTCATGAAATCTTGCGAACTCATTTTGATAACATTAATGGTTCAGCAGTACAAATTATTGAACCCAAGGGCAACGTAACCCTTAATTTAGTGGATTTAAAAGCTCTAACCCCCAAAGAGCAAGCAAGCGCAATCCAAGATCAGATTAAAGAAAATGGACAAAAACCCTTTAATCTTTCTCAAACCCCTCTCATTAGAGTCAGTTTGTTAGTGTTGGCAGAAGAGTTACATATTCTACTGTTTAATATGCACCACATTATCTCTGATGGGTGGTCGATGGGTATTTTTATCAGAGAATTATCTGAACTCTATCAAGCTTTCTGTGCTGAGAACCCCTCACCTCTAAAAGCACTGCCAATTCAATATGCAGATTTTGCTCACTGGCAAAGAAAATATCTCAGTGGGGAAGTTTTAGATAACCAACTCAACTATTGGAAGAATAAATTAGCTAATATCCCTCCCCTATTAGAGTTACCCACTGATAGGCCTCATCAGCCAGTTCAAACTTTTCGGGGTGCTAGTATTCCCATTGAAATTAATGCTCAATTGACTCAGAAGCTCAAGGCATTAAGTCAGAACTTACAAGCCACCCTATTTATGACTTTGTTAGCGAGTTTTACTATTTTGTTGTCACGCTATAGTGGACAGGAAGATATTGTTGTTGGTTCACCAATTGCTAATCGGAATAGGGCCGAAATAGAGTCTTTAATAGGGTTCTTCGTTAATACATTGGTTTTGCGGACTCAATTAGAGGGAAATATCAGCTTTGAAGAGGTTCTCAAGCGGGTTAGACAAACGTCTCTAGATGCTTATGCCCACCAAGATATCCCCTTTGAGCATTTAGTAGAAGCGTTACAACCACAACGTAATCTGAGTCATAGTCCTTTGTTTCAGGTTATGTTCGTGTTGCAGAATGCCCCCATAAGTTCCCTAGAATTACCAGGAATAACTTTAGAGCCAATCGAACAAGAAACAGCAGTGGCTAAGTTTGATTTGACTTTATCATTAGAGGAGAAAGAAGCGGGTATCAAAGGAGTTTGGGAATATAATGTGGACTTATTTGATAGGGCGACTCTAGAAAGGATGAGTCAAAATTTTCAAACTTTATTAGAAGCTATAGTCGCTAATCCAGAAGCAAAAATTACCCAGTTATCTCTACTTACAGAAGAGGAGAAACATCAAGTATTAGTGGAGTGGAATGATACAGTAGCAGATTATGCTCAAGATAAATGTATCCATCAGTTATTTGAAGAACAGGTAAAAAGAACACCAGATGCAGTAGCAGTGGTTTATGAAGATGAGCAATTAACCTATCAAGAATTGAACCAACAAGCCAATCAGTTAGCCCATTATTTACAGAAATTAGGGGTTAAAGCAGATACTTTAGTGGGCATTTGTGTCCAACGTTCACTGGAGATGATCGTCGGGTTATTGGGAGTTCTCAAGGCAGGAGGAGCCTATGTTCCTATTGATCCCAACTATCCAAGGGAACGAATCGAATATATGTTAAAGGATTCTGGGGTGTCAGTATTATTAACCCAGAAAAATTTAGGGGAAGACTTACCTAGTGATCACTTAAGGATGATTGGCTTAGATCAAGATTGGGAAGTAATTGCTCAAGAAAGTCAGAATAATGTCGATAGTGATGTTAATTGCGAGCATTTAGCCTATGTAATTTATACTTCTGGTTCCACCGGACAGCCTAAAGGAGTCATGATTGAACACAAAGGATTGTGTAATCTTGCTCAAGCACAGATGAACGACTACACTGTGGAGCCTTCTAGTCGCTTACTGCAATGTGTTTCTTTTAGTTTTGATGTCGCTAGTTCCGATATATTTATGACCTTGTGTGCTGGTGCAACGCTTTATCTAGCAGATGGGGATATTCTTTTAAAGGGAGTGGATTTAATTGAGATATTAAGTAATTTAGAAATTACCCATCTTCAAATCCCTGTGGCAGTGCTTGGTATTCTCCCCTTTAAAGAACTTCCTTCCTTAAAGACAATTGTGGTGGGTGGGGAAGCTTGCTCGGCTGAAGTCGTTTCAAAATGGTCAAAAGTTTGTCGCTTCTTTAACGCTTATGGACCGACTGAAACAACGGTTTGTGCCACTTGGACTGAATTTCTTGAATCAGTTCAAAAACCACCAATAGGCCGCCCTATCCCTAATACAGAAATTTATGTCTTAGATCGTTATCTGCAACCTCTACCGGTGGGAGTTCCTGGAGAACTCTACATTGGGGGGGTTGGAGTTGCGCGAGGATATCTAAATCGTCCCGATTTAACAGCCGAAAAATTCTTGCCTAATCCGTTTCCTTCTGCCAATGTTGCTCATCAAACCTCAAAATTGTACAAAACAGGGGATTTAGTTCGTTATCTTCCCGATGGCAACTTGGATTTTCTTGGCCGGACCGATAATCAGGTTAAAATTCGAGGTTTCCGTATTGAACTCCAAGAAATTGAAACAGTTCTCAATCAACACCCAGGGGTGAAAGAAGGTGCTGTAATTGTACACGAAGACAAGTCAGGGGATAAACGATTAGTAGGGTACTTTGTGAGAAATACAGAAACACTTGAGCAGAATGCTTTGAGAAATTTCTTAAAGGAAAAACTGCCTAAGTATATGATTCCTTCGGCTTTAATTTTATTAGAGTCTATGCCCTTAAATGCCAATGGCAAAATTGATCGTCATGGGCTACCTACCCCAGAAAGCCTCCAAGGTGGACAATCAGATTTTCTTGCGCCTCAAACATTGACGGAAAAAGAACTGGCTCAAATATGGTCTAACATACTTGGGCTCGAAAAAGTTGGCAAACATGATGACTTTTTTGAACTAGGAGGACATTCTCTTCTTGCTCCCCAAATTGTTGCTGGTATTGAGGAGCAGTTCTCGGTTGAGTTACCTCTTCGTTATTTATTCGAGTTTTCTACTTTGGCTGAGGTTGCTCATACCATAGATCAAATACGTCAAGGGAATACACTTGAACAAAAATTGATTATCGACCTCAATGCAGAGGCGGTTTTAGATGAAACTATTCAGCCCGGAACAGTACCATTTGAGTTTGTTGCTATTCCTAATCATATCTTTCTGACTGGAGCGACGGGATTTTTGGGAGCTTATTTATTAAATGATCTTTTGCAGTTAACTCAAGCAGATATTTATTGTTTGGTTCGTTGTTCCACTGTTAAGGAGGGAGAGCAAAGAATTAAAAGAAAACTTGAGTCCTACGAACTGTGGAATCCTGATTTTGAGGCCAGAATTATTCCTATACCAGGGGATCTGTCTCAACCAAAATTAGGCTTGTCAGATAAGAATTTTAGTCATCTAGCCACTCAAATTGATGTTATTTACCATAATGGTGCTTGGGTTAATTTTACTTACCCCTATTCAAGACTGAAGGCGGCTAATGTTGGAGGTACGGAAGAAGTATTAAGATTAGCCAGCCACAGCAAACGGAAGCCTGTACATTGTGTTTCAACTCTTTCGGTTTTTTCAGCCCCAATCTATGCTCAGGCTAAGTTGGTTAAAGAATCTGAGCCGTTGCTCTACGGGCCTGAAGGGGATCATGGCTATTCTCAAAGCAAATGGGTAGCAGAAAAATTGGCAATGATTGCCCGTCAGCGTGGATTGCCCGTTTCGATTTACCGACCAGCTAGGGTGACGGGCCATAGCCAAACGGGTGTTTCTAATACGGATGATTATTTTTCTAGAACAATTAAAGGTTGTATTCAACTGGGAATGGTCCCGCCTCTGAATAATGCAACTGATAATTTGACACCAGTAGATTTTGTCAGTCGTGCCATAGTTTATTTATCCTTACAGAAAGATTGTTTGGGTAAGAATTTTCATTTAGCGAATCCGGATTATCTTTATTTGTCTGATTTGGTCAATATTGTTCGAGATCGGGGTTATTCAATTCAAGAAGTCCCCTATAAGGAATGGCGAGATACTTTAGTTAGTCAGGCAGAAACTTCTATGGATAACGCTTTACATCCTCTTTTATCAATGTTTCCTGAGGAAGTCCAAGCAGAGCCTGTGGATGATTCAGAGGACTTTTTACAGTTTGATTGTCAAAATGCCTTAGATGGTTTGGCCAATAGTCCTGTTGTTTGTCCTGCTCCTGATCAAAGCTTATTGACTACTTATTTGGATTATATTCTACGAGACTTTTGAGTATGTCAAAATGCAAGGCTGACACGGAAGAAGTGCCTGCCATTGAGAAATTGATGGCAGGGTTGAGGTCATGGTCTAGAAAAAACCACAAAATGGACAGCTAAACGTCCTAGTTTAAGCTTTAAGTTTTTTGGTAGTATTACCCAAACAAATTATATTTTAAAATACAATAAATGGCTCTAATTCCATCTTTCCAACCAATTTTTTTGCCTTCTTTATAGGTTCTACCATAATAAGAAATCCCGACTTCGTAAATACGACATCCCATTTTAGCCACTTTGGCCGTAATTTCGGGTTCAAACCCAAAACGACTTTCTCTGATTTTAATCGATTGGATCACTTCTCGTTTAAAGGCTTTATAACAAGTTTCCATATCCGTTAGATTGATGTTAGTAAACATATTGGATAAGGTGGTTAAAAACTTGTTGCCTACCATATGCCAATAATAGACAACTCGGTGGGGGCGACTTCCTTGGAAACGAGAGCCATACACCACATCAGCTTTACCTTTTACAATAGGTTCTATCATCAAAGGATATTCTTGGGGATCGTATTCTAGATCTGCATCTTGAACAATAACGATGTCCCCTGTAACAGTTGCAAAACCAGTTCTTAATGCAGCCCCTTTTCCTTTATTCTTATGATGATAAATAACCTGATCAACTTCAGATTCTAGTTTAGATTGTAGTAGCTTTCTAGTTCCATCGGTTGAATAATCATCAACTATAACAATTTCACAGTTTTTGACTGGAGAGGCTTTGATTGCTTCAACGACTTGGCCAATAGTCCCAATTTCGTTGTAGCAGGGAATAACAACTGATAATCTCATTTTTTTCTCACACACCACATATAGAGCAATTGTCCTATTCGGAAGACTATATCAACCTTCTCTGTTATATGTCAATTATTTCTCTTAATTGTTCCATAACATTTAAAGCTAACATTGATGTCTCGATTTTTCCTCTTTAACTATAACCCTGATCGCCTCAGTTTGGATTGCATCGATCATGAACACCAATTCTCAACTTAGTTATATTTTAATTCATGTCCTTCTAAAGTGAGATTATGTTCTTCTAAACAGTTTAACCATCCTTGTAAATGGTTGACTTTAGCATAGTCATCTAATAACCCCAATTCTTGTTCTTTTTGGGTTAGTTTTTTGAAGGTTTCATATAAGGGATAATCAGGAGATACTAAACTATCTTTATAATGTAGAACTAAGGGATTTTCTTCCTCTGAATATTCAGAATAATGAACCCGCAAATTATTTAATTGAATTTGCATTCGAGTCTTAAGACATGGATGAGGGTTTTCATCAAAATCAGGGTAAAATGAATAAGTTATTTTAGGAGTACGCCAAGAAAATTGGATCACATTAGCTTCTTCTAATCTTCCCACCGTTCGACTTGCACACCCTTCATATAATCTTAGTAACGGTTCTAGATTTTCTAAGGCACTAATATGAATGAGTAAGGAATTTTTTAGTTTTCTACCAAGGGTTTGTTTTTGACAAAGTTGAGCAATTATTTCTAAATTTCCTACCTGATATAATATGGCATCAGCCATAAGACAGGCACTATTATAACTGCCAAATAATGCCTTAATATCTTGCTTCACTTCAGGGGCTAATTCCCTCATTTTTGGACGGCGATCAAATTGACTTAAGGCAAGATATAATAATAGTTCTTGACGACGTTTTTCTGTAATCATCTCCCAATCATCTTCTTGTGTAACTTGTAAAATAACTTTAAAAGCTTGACGAAATGTTCTAAATTCTTCTTTTAATTCTATCTCATTTTTCAACTCTCCTTTAGCAGGAAGTCGTCCCCTCTTGGTGTAAAATTCCATTAAAGGTTTTAAGAGGTGTTCATAGTCTTCAAACCTTCTTACTTTTGTGATTAGTCGAGGGGTTTTTGCCCTAGAATGGAAGCGAGATGCACGAAATATTTGGGCTTCTATATCATCTCGAAATACTAAATAAATTCCTAAGCTAATGGGAATAGAATCAACGTCTAGAACTTGATCAATATAAAATTTTAGTTCCTCTTGTTCATAGTATTTTTGAAAGGTATTACGATTGGTAATAATACCATCTCCATAGGCAATTACTCCCCTATCTCTATCATCAATTAAAACCTGTGCAGATACAATTAAAACTTTATTAGTTAATTCCCAAGCATTGAATAATGCTTCTCGTCTTTCGTTGACATCTTCAATGACATTAATGACATAACCTAAATTGACAATATCAGCAATATTTTTCTGATTATCTGGATAATAATAAGGGTCCCATCCTTTACTTTTATGGCCGGCTTCTGCAATTCTTTCTACATCACCACCATATCCACATCCATAATCAAAAAATGTAGTTTCTTGATTAAATAATAATAAATCTAAAGCCAAACGAACAGGTCGAGATAAAGAATTTCTTATAATAGCTGCTTTGTGTCTTTCTATCTGAATAGTAGCAACTTCTTTGGCAAAAATAGGACAAGAACAAGCTAAATAATGTCCCTCAAAAATAATGCGTTTACGGTTTAATATTTTTTGCCATTCCTTTTTAGTTCCAATGGAAGCATTGAAGGTTAATAATTCTAATTTTTCCTCCATCTTTGTTAAATGCTCAAAAAGCTCATAATTAGGATTATCAGGGCTTATGAAAGTTTCTTTTCGATGCAAAATTGGGGGATTTTTTTTCTTGCTATAATCCCAATAACTAATTTTTTCTGTATCTAAATTAATGACGATACTTAAGGTTAATTCTGGATGAGGATCATGATCAAATTCTGGATAAAATAAATAAGAAACAAGAGGTTTATCTGTGCTAAATTTGATAATAGTTGCGTCTTCAATTTCTTCTGTAAGTCTTGCATTTTTTTCATATTCTTGTAATCTTAAATCAAGAACATCAAGAGCACTCACATGAACATATAAAGCGGTTGGTAATTGTTTACCAATTGAGCTTTTTTTGCAACAGTAAATAATTTCTTTAAAGTAATCAGTAGTCAAAAACATAACACAGTCAAAATTATTCTTCTAAATCTCCAAACTGTTGACGATATTTTGCTAAAATATCATCCATTTCTGATATTTTTTGTTTTTGTTGTAGTAACTCATCTTCTTTTTGCTGCAACTCACTTTCTTTTTGCTGCAAAGCTTGAGCTAGTTCTTGAGGTATTAATAATTTTTCTCCTGTATCTTCTCGATAAAAGCCAATCAATTCCCCTTCAACTTGTAATTGTAATTTTAAAGGTTCACTGCGACTATCTTCAATGGTTTCATAACTATTGTTTCTCAAACGATAACCTTGTAAATTGTCAGGTATCCATTCTCCTTTAGGATCAAATAACCAATATTCTTTAACGCCCAATTGTTCATATAATGTCTTTTTAAATTCTTGCTCCTGATTTTTAGTTCCTGGGGATGTCATCTCAAAAATAACTTGGGGGACTTGTTTTTCTTCCCAAATTTTATAATTATCTCTTCCTCCTGGTTCTACGTTAAAAATTACCATAACATCAGGTGCGACTCTCATTCTTGGAAGTCCCTGACTATAGTACATAAATTGATTAGCTAAAACCGTTGCTTGTTGTCCAGATAAATATTGTCTGAGGACTTCTAAGGTGGTTAAAATAGCGTATAAGTGAATATAAGTTTCTGCCACAGGTTCTCCATCTGAGCTAGGATAAATAACATCAGTTTTTGTAAACGTTTCTAACATAATTTTAGGCCTCATTATTTTGATTAATACCAGTTGATATTATGCTATTCAATTCATTTTCTTGCCAAGTTTCAATCAAAGCAAACACAAATCCAGTAAGTGGATGTCTAAATTCTTCTCGCTTTGTTAGTGGCGGTTGATTGTTAATATTTTGCATATTTTCTCCTATTATAAACTTTAATAATGCTCTTGCTTATTAAAGCTAGTCATTTTCTGAGTCTTGTTAATGATTAAAAATATTGAGAAGCAGAACACTCAATATTCATTGATTATAACTATCATAGGTCTGTCATAAATGCAAGAAGTATCTAAACGACTTTCAAGTTATCAGCAGTGACAAAGTTAACCCAATCTCTTATAATTAATTTCGCTTACAAAACTTCACACATTATACCTATGACAATAAATGATCGTAAGAAACGTATTCTCGAACATCTCAAACAGAGTACAGACGGAACCCAGTATATTTCTGTCAAACAGACTTCTAAAACGACAACATCTCCGATTGCTGCCCCTGAAACTTTAGAGTCTCCTGAAACTACCCCTGAAAATTTAGAGTCTCCTGAAACGACTCCTGAAACCGAACCCGTTTCCCAACCGGTTATCAAAGATGATCGTAAGCAAAAAATCATGAGTCATGTCAATAGCAGTAGTAGTAATTTTGGGAACTTCTCCCTTAAGGATGAGAACAAGAAAACGAAAATTGAGGAACATATTCGCAAAAGTTTAAGTTAATAATTTCTCTAGGGATAGTTCATAAGTTATCCCTAGAAACTTCGATGATTTCTGTGTATTCAAATTGATTAGGACTAGGTTGAACTAAAGGATAACTAACACCATTTAAGATAATTGTATCTTGCTCACAATCAGGTTTAGGTGAATAGTAAACCAAAACATATTCTTTTCCAATATAATGATTGGTTTCTTGTTGTACTTCTCCGCGCCATTGAGTTTTAGTAACTAAAATGATTAATTGATTAGCCAATTTTGGAATAGACTTAGCTACTTGTCTGCGGTAAATTTCATCTAAGCTGCCAAAAGGGGAATCCATTACAATAGGAAATGTACTACTATCAGGTCCCATCAACGTATTTTTATGACTCCAGTTTCTTACACTATCAATAATTCCGCCAATGAAAGAAAGGCTTAAAATTTGATTTTCTCCTGTTGATGCTGCGACTGAAACACCCCTACCTGATGTATTTTCAATTAAGTTTAATTCATAATTTTTGGTTAAACGGGGAATATAAGGAGTAAAGGAAATAGAACTAAAAATAGTTTGTACACGCTTCTCTAACGAGAGACGAAACTGTTTTTCTAGGCGACTTCTCACTTCAGCTAATCTCTCTCTTGCTTCTTTCGCTGCTTCAATTCTTCTCTTGACTAGAAGTTGTTTTTCTTCTTTGAATTTCTGTTTATTAATTTCTTTTTCTTTCATTTCTAGTTGTTTTTCTAGGGTAATTAATTGTTGTCGTATTCCTCCTTGTTCTAATTGTAATTGATGAATATATTGAGTTATTTTATCTAAATTATCTTGTAATTTTCTGATATCTACATTAGGATATTCACGAAACTTTTGACTGATCTCATCTAATTCTCTTTCTACTCTCGATAACTCGATTCTACATTGTTCAAGTTTTGCTTGTTTATCGTCAACATTTTCCCAAAAACTGATCACTTTATCTTGCATATCATGTACTTGAGATTCTAAACGAATAGCTGACTCTTCTACAGCCGCTATTCCTGCTTTATCCATCCATTTTTTTACCTGTTCATAGTAAGTATTTCCTTCAATTAATTCTTGTCCACAAATACAATTTTTACGATTCAATAACTGTTGTACAAATTGCTTTTTTATCCCACTGGGTAATTCTCCTTGTTCACGTAATGTACTAATAAGTGTATTAAATTTAGGTATAATATCACTTAAAAATACTAAATAGGCTTGACTAGAAATAAGTTGTTTTAATTGCTTTTTAGATTCTTTCAATTCATTTTTTAAGTATTTTTCTTGTCTTTCTAGTTTGATTTTTAATTCTTTTAGTTGCTGATTACTACTTAAAGCTATTACTTTTTCTGAGAGTTTTTTTTGCTCTTTTTCCGTTTCTATCAGAGATTGTAAATTTTGTTGTTTAGATTGAACTAAATTATTCTTGTCTTGCTCTAATTTTGTTTGCTGTTTGATTAAGGTTTTTATATTAATATCTCCAATTAATTGTAATTCGTAAACTAAAATTTTTTCTGCTTTTTTAAGATGTTCAATTGATCTATCTAAAACCTTTACTCCTAATAACTCTTTTGTATCTTCAGCAATTCTACTTTTATCATTACTGCGAAAAATATGGTCAATATGTTCACCATCAAAAAAGAAATATTGATGTAAACTTTCAGGTAAAATACGATTAATAATATCATTAGGTTGCTGTAAGGGAGGATACCAACGGCCATCTTCTCCTGCAACTAACATAAAAAATTGATTTTTACTATATTGAATAGTACCATTTTTATCTAAACAAGCATAACATTTTCGTTTAATTTGATAGCGTTTATATTCATGCTCAAAATAAATTTCTACCCAACAATCTATTGATGCACCTATCTCAGCTTCCATAATTGCTCTTTTATTAATTAATAAATCAGGTGAGGTAAAAGCAGCCGTAAATTGTTCATATAATACCCAGGTAAAAGCATTTAATAAAGTTGTTTTACCTGAGCCATTATTGCCATGAATGATTGTTGTATTTTTCTTTCCAGATGATAAAAAAATTTCTGGTGTTTGACCATAAAATTGTCTAAAATTACATAATTTAATTGATAATAATTTCATTTAATTACTTCTTTAATTATTTTCACAATGTCATCATTAATATTGCGTGGTGATCGCTGTGATAATTTGCTTTTTTCTAGTGCTAAAACTCTTTCAATAATAGTATAAATCTCAGTAGGTGCACTGGTGATAGGTTCTTGAACTTGAGTAACATTAACGTCTTCTTTCATTTTATAGCCATATTAATATAGTTTGTTGATATTTTTAAATTATATAAATATAAGAGTAATTTGGCAATAGATAATTTTTGATTCTGAGCCATAAGTATTAATTTTATTAAAAATAGCTAACTTTTTATTACAACAAAATAATGGAGCTTATTGATTCAAATAAACTAAATATTTCTTCATAAAATATATATCTATTTAAAGACTCTTGATTTTCCCAGATAAAATAATGATACATGAGCACATAAAATGATTATTTCCTTATAAGAGTTATTTGTAGAAGTTTAACACTGGTAAGTTCTACTCTAATTTTCTCATAAATGAAGCCGGATTGGTACAGTAATGTTAAGGAAGACTTGTACTTATCTTATCGAAGCATTATTGTATTATAGGTTTTATAATTCAAATGAAAAGGTTATAATAGGTATTTCATTCATTTTTAATTTCAATGAAGTTATCATATTCCAAATATAGCCCCATAGCAATAATAATAATAAGTACAATCTTTTTATTTTTTTGTAGTAGTTTAAAACACATTCTTTTTCAATCAACTGCTTGGGACTTAGCTATTTTTGATCAAGCAACTTTTTTAATAAGCCAAGGAAAACCTCCTACTTCTTCTTTTTTAAATATCCATATTCTAGGAGATCATGCTGCTTTTATTTTTTATCCCTTATCTTTATTTTATAAAATATATACTTCGGTTTATTGTCTGCTATTTATACAAGCATTTTCTTTAAGTTTTGGGGTATTACCTATTTATTATTTAGCTCAATATCAAGGTTTAACTAAATATCAAGCATTAACCATCAGTTTAGTTTATTTACTATATCCTTTAATTTTTAATATTAATTTATTTGATTTTCATCCTGATGTCATCGCTGTTCCTGCTCTGCTATGGGGTATTTTAGCTGCTTTTAATAACAATTTATGGCTATTTTTAACTACACTGATAATAATTTTAAGTTGTAAAAGTGTTTTTTCTTTAACAGTAATTTTTGTGGGATTATGGTTAGTATTTTTGCAGAAAAAAAAGGTATTTGGCTGTATAGCGATCGCTTCAGGTATCAGTTGGTTTCTGATTAGCACTCGTTTAATTATTCCTATTTTTAGTAATAATAGTGCCAATATCAGTCGTCATCTTGAAAGATTTAGTTATTT
The DNA here is from genome assembly GCA_030064935.1 of Crocosphaera sp. GTDB lineage: Bacteria > Cyanobacteriota > Cyanobacteriia > Cyanobacteriales > Microcystaceae > Crocosphaera. Next base: position 33,098 of record JASJEA010000018.1, read on the forward strand.
AGGTAATTCTTTTTCAGATATTGCTCGTAATTTTTTCTTTAAACCTTGGTTATTTTTACAAGGATTATTTAATTTACCTAATTTGGAATATTTAGTCTTATTACTAATCCCGATTATTTGGGGTTTATCCTTTCGTTATTGTTCCCCATTAATCAGTGCTATTCCTATATTAGCGATGAATTTATTATCTCAAAATTCGCTACAAAAAGACTTATTGCATCAATATTCCTTACTTATTATCCCCTTTTTAATTGTTTCAGTCATAACCACAATAAAAGAAAATAAAAGCTGGTTTAAACAAGAAAAATATATAATACTTTGGTCATTGATATGTTTTTTAGCTTTAGCAAAATATGGTTATTTTACCTCTCGTTATCTCGTCTCTTTAGATACGTGGAAAGCCAATAATGAAGCTATCAGTAAAATTACCAAGAATGGAGGTGTCTTGACTTCTACTTATATTGCTCCTCATCTCAGTCAACGCCCTCTTATTAAATTAGCAGAAAATGGAGCAGAATCTTTCGATTTAAACCAATTCGATTATCTCTTATTAAATCAAAGATATCCAGGGCGAGAAAGTTCACCAGAATTAATCGAAACCCTAAAACAAAAAGCTAGACAAAATAGCCAATTTGAATTAGTCTATACACAAGACGATGTTTACTTATTTAGCAAAAAATAAAACCTAAATTCTAATTATGACATTTATTTTAACCAATGATGACGGAATTGATGCTCCTGGTATTCGTGCTTTATCAAAAGCATTGGGTGGAGAGGGTATTATTGTTGCTCCTAAAGAACCCCATTCCGGTTGTGGGCATCGTGTGACAACTCATAAACCCATTCAGTTAGAGAAGCGTTCCTTAACAGAATATGCAGTAGATGGAACACCAGCAGACTGTACTCGTATTGCTCTAAAACATCTTAAAAAAGAACCTAACTGGGTATTTTCAGGAATTAATGCAGGTGGTAATTTAGGCGTTGATGTTTATATTTCTGGTACAGTCGCAGCAGTTAGAGAAGCCGCTATCCACGGTATTCCGGGTGTAGCTATTTCTCATTGGATTAAACGCCCCTTAACCATTGATTGGAATTTAGCAACTCAATTGACAGAAAAAGTATTAGAAATACTTTGGCATAAACCTTTAGAATCAGGAACTTTTTGGAACGTTAATTTGCCCCATTTAGAAACAGATGCTCCTGAACCAGATATTATCTTTTGTGAAGGTAGTACCAACCCTTTACCAGTTAATTATCGGGTAGAAGGAGACTTATTTTATTATCAAGGAGAATATGCTAAAAGAGAAAGATTAAAAGGAACTGATGTGGATGTTTGTTTTTCTGGGAATATTGCAATCACCTTAATTAAATTGTAGATTACAAAGTTGCTGATATTATTGATGGAGCAGGAAACTTTCAAACAAGCTAAGCCACTACAAAAATTTGTCAATATAGTGATTGTACAATTGCCTATACTCACATCTTGCACTAAGACATGGGTTTTAGCTTTTGTTGGTAGAAATTGAAACTGATACTAATGCTATCGCCATCTGGACTGGGGTACTCCTGGAGGTTAGGATCAACATAGTGGCTTAACCAGCCTGTAAAAAGAATTATCCGCCCTGGAATATTGATGGGAATATAAACATCTTTTACTGTGCCGAAAATTTGGTCAACGGCTTGGCGTAAAAAAGAGAGCATCTGATGAACTACCCCAACTTTTGAGAAGTTGGGGTTTCTAAAGGCCCCAAACTTTTTTTATTTTGTTGAGATTTTTGTCGCTTCATTTCCCCAAGTTGCTTCATAGAGCCAGTATGTTTACCAGTCTTAGAAGTAGAG
>JASJEA010000176.1 GCA_030064935.1 Crocosphaera sp.
TACTTAATGGCTGAAACATATACGTTACAAGGATAGGAGCGATTCTTGTTCAAGAACGATTTTTATGATCTCAAACACTAAAAGCTGCAAAATTATCTAGATTGCCCTTCATGTCATGTTCGCTAGTTTTCCCCCAACTAGGGGGGCTGTTTTGTAAATTCATGATAGGTAGCATAATATCACTGAGTATAATTACTTAGTGGTTTTCCTGGCCTCATTTTTGTCCGCCTTGTTTACCTGCCTGGTTTTCTTCCGGACCTGGCTTTCTTGGTCTCTCGGATTTCCCTAATAACCAATTCTTTAAATTCTTTGAATCTGATCTTACAGAAATTAGCAATTAGTACATTTATACAGATATGATCCATAGGATCAAGATCAAATTCTTTAAATTCATCCAGGATCTCAGATTTGGACAACTTACATAAGTAAAACTTATCCTTATTTAGCCCCAGGCGCAATTTTTTCTTATATAAGTTATACTTATATTTTAGTTTTCCGGTAAACTGGCTTTTTTGGTTAAAATCTAAGTTGTACAGATTAGTACCATATCGGTAATACTCTCCTTGTCTTTTGAACACTAGGGGTTTTCTGTTTTCTTCTTGTGCATGGAATAGTTCTGCCTGTCCTTCATAGGCTGTTACCTTATAAAAGATTTGCATTCGTTCTATTTGCTCAAGATGTCTTCTCACGGTCCGATCACATATTTCTAGACTTTGCCCTATACCTTCCTGACTTGCTCCAGTTGGTAAGTGCCTTCTAGAAAATCGTGGTTCTTTCCGCGCTGCTTTTATCTGCGAGGTCGGTTTTCCCGTTGCCCCGCTAAACTTTGGATCATAAGGTTTGCGTCGTTTCCTTTTGTTCCTTATTTTTTGGCGTTCTTGATCCTTGGCTGCTTCTATTGATTGTTTTTCCAGCCATTGGGTTTGGAACCAAGTAATTCTTTTTTTTAAAGAAGCTGCCTTAATTTTTTTGGCCTTTTCTTTCTCATATTCCCATAACGGTATTTCTGCGCAAGTCAATAACATCCATAAGGGGATCTCTGTTGTGCTTCCCCAATTCGTTAGCTTTAGGTTCTTGGCAATCTCCGTTAGGCTTCCTAGATAAATTGTCTCCTCATATTTGTCAGTTCTTTTATAGCTTCTGAAGGCTCCAGCTTCTTTCCCTTCTTTTAGGTGTCTGTAGAAAGTTCCTTTTGAGATTCCTAGCAGTGCTATGATTTCAGGAATTAGGATCTTTACTCTGCCCGACCCTTTTTTATCGATGGTTCGGCACATGTACAATAATTTTGCCCAAGGTTTACGCGCTATTTTCCCATGAATTTTTACATTAGCGCATACACTAATGCTATTTACCATGTATGGTAGAGATATATAAATAATTATGATTTGGTGGGATGTTCAGAAGTTTTTAGGAACTTCGGATCATCCTTTTATTTTGTCTTGATTTTATTAAAGCCTATAATTGACGATTTTTCCACTATTGATGCGTTAGGATATCAGAAGTTGTTGTGAGGTATCCTAAACCATGAATATATCTGGGTTTTACGACTTAGTCAGTACAGAAAAACTACAAAAAATCGTTTCTTCTGACCCTAATTTTCAATTAATATCAAAACTTGATTTGTTATCTTTGCAAAAAATTCTTTATCAATACCGTTTTATTGTTCAAGATCATGCAAAGCATCTAGAAATTATTGTTTCTCGTCTTCCTAGCGGAGAAATTAAAGAGCTTTTGGAAGAAATATATTTAGAAGAAATTGGAAATCATGATTTTCAAAAATCTCATTTTTATCTGTATAATTCTTTTCTAAAGAGTCTTGGTTGTACTGATTTTTCTTGTTCTGTATTTTCTCACTTGTCTTATAACTTGGTTCAATATGATAAAGCTATTCAGAACAACTCAATTAGTTACGCCGTTGGTCTTGGTGGTATGGGAACTGAATGTATCTGTCAATTTTATTTAACTGAATTGAATAGACAGTTAAGAGCTAATCCAGCTATTAGAAAAATTCAAGATCATGTTGATTGGGAATTCATGGATCTTCATGTTGGAGATGTAGATATCTCTCATCGTATTAGGATTAGAAAAACCATTATTCAGTTTTTAGTTGATCAGGGTGGTAATTCTCTTTATGAGATATCTGAGGGATATAAATTTTCTCTATCTTTCTGGAGCCAATTATTCTCTATTTTGTCTCAGAATTTATCAGTTAAAGTTTCTTAAGTAACCTTGTAGATAGATTTGTATATATAATTCTTATAATTTTGTATATACAAGTTGCATCCATGCAATTACTAAAACTCTAGAACCTTCATTGTAAAAGGATTCTAGAGTTTTTTATTATAAATCATAAAGTGTTTTAATTAATAATTTTGTGCTTCTTAAATACTTTTTTAGATCATTTTCATTCCTGCAAACTATCATAATTCCTTGCAAACTTTCTACAAAAAATTCTGATTTATACATTAAGTTTTCTTGATCTAGATTATTGTTTGTTATTTCAAAAATAAAATTTTCATTCTCTTTTAGATGAATTAGTATTTGATTTTTTACTGATTCTGGAAGTGATGGAAAATCAGATCCTAGAGCAGCACATAAGCATATTTTATCTCTATTTAATAAAACTTCTTCATGAATTTTAATGTATTTATTAAGTTTATTTTTTAAACTTGTATTCTCTTTTTTTATTTCTTCTAGTTCTTCTAAAAAGTTTAATCTATATTGTTTTAAAGCTTCTCCTAGTAATTCTTCTCTATCTGAAAAATAATATAAGATTGTGCTTCTATGTATATTTAATTTCTTCCCTAATAGATTTAGTGAAAACTCTTTAAATCCTTTAGTTTGTATCATAATTTGAGTTTCTTTTATGATTTGTTCTCTTTTACTATTTTGTATCATATTTAAAAACCTTTAATTTTAGCCTCAAAATTTTTCCTACTTAAGTAGGAATTTTAAAATATTTTCTTTTTTTCTGCTATTTTTTCCTAAACTTCCTTTCTATGCCTGTTTGATCCTTTATAGTATATAAATACTGTATAAGTAATATTACTTAATTTCCTACATAATGTAGAAAATTAAGATGCTCGAACCCCTATTCTTACGTTAAAAAATTTCTACACTTGTAGGATTAAGTTTTATTAAGAAACTCTATATTGTTAAGAATATGTTAGATCATTCTAATAGAAATATGGTGAAAATAATGTCTTTTATTTTATTAACTCAATTAGAGGAAATCCTTTTAAATTTTATTGTTACTTCTCCTTCCTCTTATACAGAATTAGACCAGTTAACAACAGATTTATATTTAGATTATAGACAGATTTCCCGAGGACGTTTATCAACAACTTTGAGTAAAATGGTTAAAAAAGGAATTATTACTAAAGATAAAGACGTTCATATTGATTCTAATGGCAACCACTGTTATTACACTTATAACTCTACACAATCAGGAATTGAATTATTAAATATCTATAATAGTTTGCATCAAATGCTTGATTATAGTTTAACTCAATATTCAAAAATTAAAAACAAACGTATTCCGAAATATGTCAGAAGATAACCCCCCCTGCTCGGAGACAGGGGGGTTACTTCCGAACTCGGAACTTAAATGATGGGTTTTTTATGGGAATGGGTATGTTTTATCTAACAGCAGTTTAGAACTCGAAAAACATTCGTAGCCGTGTAACTGTTGGGTAGTTCACAGTGTAGCTTTATGACCATAGCTGTTCGTCCTGATTATTTTCAAGGAACTTGTTATTTCCCGTCTAATTTAGATTTGACTGCTTGTTTAGATTTGGTTTGTGAGTTATTACCTATTGGAGATTCTTGGTCATTACGGAATAAATCTTTATTCTGTGGTGAATCATTTGAATACTCGTTTAGGTCGATTCGAGGCAAGTTATATGGTGGTTTTCGTAAAGAAGATTATGAATGGAAAATGCTATTACAAATACCTGGTTCTTATTGGTCACAATTAGATCCCAGTCAATATCTATCACTTCTTTCTTTTTTACTGGATAGTGGCTTTAATCCCACAAGATTTGATATAGCTTTGGATGATTACAATCGTCGTATTGATTTTAATTCAATTAAGAAATCAGGAGAATTAGGCCATTACCGATTGGTTAATTCATATAAGTGTATCGAATCATCTATTGTTCGAGGTTCAGACCTAATACCTACCTGCTACTTTGGCTCTGCTGATAAAATGCTGAGATTTTATGACGCAGAAATAGTACATGGGATTAAAGCAGATCGGTGGGAATTACAGCTAAGGGATGATCATGCCCGCTCAGTAATTAGTGATTATCTAGTAACTCCCGACTCACTAGCAAACTTTGTAACTGGAGCCGTAGATTTTGGTTATTTTTCCTCAAATCATCATGACTCATTTAAACGACTTAATTGGTGGGAATCATTGATAATTGACGCTAAAGGAGCTAAGAAAATACAATTACCTGATTATGTACCTTGTTATGAAAAGTCGGAAGACTGGTTATATAACCAAGTAGCTCCAACATTAGCAGTAGGCTTTCATGGCTATGGAGTAAAAGGATTCTCAGCCTTATTATTTGACTTAATTACAGAAGGGACAAAAAGGCTAAAATCTTACCATATTCAATGGATTAAGGAATTAAAAAAGGAGTATCAAACTAATGGATAAGTGCATAGTTATGGGAGTAGAAAGTGGTTCTTATACCACTCGTTCTGGAGAATTCGTATCTTATACTAAGATGCATTACTTCAACTTAAGTGATAAACAGAATAGCTCATCACAGAAAGGATTTACACTTTTAAATAAAGACATATATCCAGACTTCTCAATATCAGACTTTTCGCAAGTACCTGGAGTTTATAATCTAGGATTTAGGCCATTTCGTGGACGTAGAGGAAAAATGGAACCAAAATTAGTAAGTGTAGAGTTTGTCTCTGCATTAACTATAAATCAGAACAAAGATTCATTTTTACTTTTGGGAGCCAAGAAATATAACTATGAACCAGAGAAAGGAAAGATTATGAAGGGAATTAAAATCTTTGTAGTAGATCCCTTAAGTCACACAGATTCTGATGAGTATCTAGGTCTTCAAGTATTAGAAGGATCAATAAGTAAAGGAAAACTAGAGAACTTTTCACAAGTTCCAGGTTATTACGATGTAGTAATGGAACAAGTGAGAGGAAGAAATGGGGATTCAATCTATAGACCAGTAGCAGCGACTTTTAAAGATCCTTATACCTTAGCTAATTCCTCCACTTCCCCAGTTTCTTCTAGTTCTACTGTACCTAAGTAGTTTGCATATATAGAATAATGCTGATATATGCAATTAGTTTAATTGGCAAAAAAGGAGCTTTTATGACACTTGATGAATCCATTACAGTTTTAGATCAATTAATTTCTGTAGTGAGTAGTTTACTAATTACAATTTATGGAACAGCTGCTATTTTTAAGGTAGCTAAAATCTTTCTAACTTTTTAGGAGGTGATCATGGTTTGTATTGATAAGATTACCATTTGTGATATTCCTGAGTTTTCTTCTTCTGTTCAAAAATTAGGATTAAAGGTACTTTTGGCTGACTCTTTATCTTCTAATTCTTTCTCGTCAGGAGATTGCTTAACTAATGTCTGTCTAGACTCCACAGGAACCAGTTTATTATCTGCTTTAACTCCCCTAATAACTAAGCTAGCTTTTATGCTTATGTTGTGGCTGATCTTACATTTGTTCTATTCTTTAATACCTGGAGAAATTTAATAGTGTTTGAATTAGTAATCGCCTTTGGAGCTTGGTACTGGACTAGCAAAGCTTGGCTCTGGGTTTCCCTCGTTTTAATGACTCCTATTATCTCTTGGCAAATCATTAAAAGAAGTCCCAACAATTCTAAATTAAGTAAAAAGAAAAGGAGAAAGAAAAATGCTAAACGTAATTGATTATTTATTACCTTTTTGGCTAATGGTAGAAATTGATTTTAACTCTCTAGATATTCCTACTCCAGTAGAATTTATTGATAAGTATTTTATCGAGAATATTCAAGAAGCTTTTATTGTCTATCTATCTGCTTTAGCTGCGGTAAGTATCATGAAAAAATTAATAAACTTTTAACTTTTAATCATGAAAAGCTGTTTTATTCATACTGAGGGTGAGCAATCTGAATGTGTGTGCGGAGAATTCAAAATAGACCCAGAGAAAAAACCTTGTTACTTACAACTAGAAGGGCAATCAGGGAGTGATTTCTCTAGAAACGTTGCAAATCAAGCTGTTAACTATTTTCAAGACTCTGGAATTTTATCTTTATTTGTCGCTTCTGCTTTAATCACATTTACTATTTCTAGGTTTAATTAAAGATGAAAAACTCCTACCATTCTTACTTTGTTTTAGCTGAGACAAGTCAAGTCTTTCAAGAAAGTATTCAAAACTTACAAAAAATGCCGGATTTTTTCAATGATTCTATTAATTGGGGTATTGATGCTTCTTACGCTGCTTTTGGCTTTATAGTTTTATTATCTTTAGCTGTTAAAATGTTCGACAAAAAATAACTTTTCCGTGGTGGTTGATAGGGGTTCGATTCCCCTTAAAGGTCTGCCTTAATCTCCCTTAGGCAAGGAGCTAAACTACTCTTTAAGGAGGTCAAAATGGTTAGTAAATTATCAATTCTGCAAAAAAATGCGATGTTAAGTCTCTTGGTAGCTGTCGCTGTCATTGGTGTGGCCACTGGAGCTAATGCGAATACAAACGCTGTCACTTTTGATAAGGAAGTGGAGAAAGTTAACATTATGTCTGACACAATTGCGGGAATTGTTGCCAGTATGACAGATGTAACGATTCTTCCTATGGGAATTGGAGCTAGTATGCGGGTTTTCCGTCATATTGTTCTTGCTAACGTTTAATTCCTACTTGTAACAGACTTTCTCAGGGGATCATATTATGGATGGCTACAAGGTCAGATTGATTATTTTTTGTCTGTTAGTAGGGTTATATCTTTTCTTAAGCCATCCTTTTTATTTTTCTCCTGCTGTTGCCGGTGATCTCGTCAGCCGTTATGAAGGAAATGTGACCGGTGGTGGCCAAGATGAGGAGGAGGAAGAGGATGAAGACAAAGAGCAGGAAGGAGGATTTACCGTTGAGACAGAAATTGGCCCTGAATTTGAAGAGGGTGATGCTGAAACCATTGAAGCTTGTACTCTCGCCGTGTTTGAAAAGAAATTTCCATTTGATTTTATTCAAGCTCCTGTAACTGAAGGTCGTAAACAATGTCCCAAATTGGTCATGTTTGAAGTCGAGCATGAGGCTTGTTTTATAGTTGAAACCTTTGAAAGAATAGAGCCAGGAATTATTGCCAGTATGTTTATTTTAGCGATCATGGCCTTATGACATTTCACACTTTTTTTCTATTAGAAAGTCTAACACCATTAAGTAGTATGGGCTTCTGGGTTTGTGGATTATTAGAGAGAGTCGTAGCTTTTTTACCTGAGTCTCCGGTGACTTTAGCTGAATTAGCTGATGAATTAGCAGAATCAGTTCCTTTTATTGGTTCTTATATGATTTATAAATCTTTTACAAATCTATCAACAGTGCTATCTTTGGTGGTTTTCTACAAAATCTTTGTTGTTTTACCGGGTAAATTTAGTTAGGTTTAATTATGCTTTATATTCCCCCAATTTATGGTGTTGTTGGTGAGCAGGGTACAGGAAAGTCTTTTACAGCTTTGAAAACAATTTTACCGTTTGCTAATATTGCTGAATATGACCTTTGTTTCAACTATGAGATTAATTTACGAGCTTTGTATGACTATTGTATTATCCAACGTTATAACTGGTTAGCTTGTCGTATTCTTCATAATAAAGTCAGAGTAAAAGATTCAGAAGACTTAGAAGAGTTCATGGATCTTCCCAAAACAATTTATGTCTTAGATGAGGCAGGTGTTTATCTGAACAGTCGAGCTTTCCAATCTGTACCTAAAACTTTTTTAGCTCAATTAGCTCAAGTCAGACATGATCAGAAGATATTAGTCTGGTGCGCTCAGTACGCCGACATGGTTGATCGGGTTTTAAGAGAATTGACAGCTATGTACTGTCAGTGTTTATCAGTTTCTAAATTTAGTAAGAAGTTAGGGAATTATGAGATGTACTGGCAGAAAATCTATATTTATAATGCCAGAAAATATAAGATTTACCTTAGCAAAGTCGATCAAAAGTTATCTGGATTAAAGTTTTGGATTAACTCAAGAAAGCTAGCTGATTGGCATTATGAAGGGTTACTTTCTCAAGAAGATAAAATGATATTTGATATTTACAATTCTTTCGGTTCTCACATTGGTTATCAAGATGAAGATGATGTTCATAATTATTTTGATTTAGAAGTTTTTTCATCTATTAAATCTTCTCTTTGGGTTAATTCACCTCTTTCCGAAGAAGAGAAACGAGAAATCAATGGCCGTATTGAGTCAATTTTCACTGAATTGGGGGTAGCTTAGATGAATAAGACAGCTTTACTTTTCATGTCTTTTGTTAATTCTTTTGCTTTTTTATCTAAATCATTTGTAAGAGCTTGTTTGTTATTAATAATAGGGATTCTTTCTGGTTATGTATAGACACTTGTATAGACATATAATTGCTTCTTTATCTATATTGTATCTATACTGTTTTTTGCCTGTTTTAGCTAATGAGGAGCCAAAGCATCCTTATCCAGTTAATCCTTTAGACCGGTCTCGTCGTAAAGATGAGTTTAAGAAATATCAAGGTTATAACAATCGTGACTACTTGATGGCTGCCTTGGGATACTATAGTTCAATTGTTGAAGCTAAAACACCTAAGGGCTATTTTTACTGTGCTTGTAATCCTAAGTTTACGGTTAAGTTTAATCCTGCTTATGAAAGTAGTGGTAGTCCAGCACATGGTATTGGTTTCTACTATAATTGGCAATCTTTTGATGATGGTAATGGTAACTGTGTAAAAAAGAATTTTGATTTATTTACTCAATTACCTTCTGCTATTCAAAGTATTGAAAAAAGAGTTAGAAAAAGAAATTCTAATCCTGATACTATTCATCCTTATGAAGATTTGTCGGTTAATAATCCGAGAGTTTTCAATGGTGGAATTTCCTTTGCTATTTCTTATCAGAGAATGATTGAATTTGGTTGTCACCTCCCTCCTGAAAATGATTGTCCTAAACTTGTTATTAGAGCTATTCCAATCATTCGGACGACGGTAACCTGTAACAAGAAAAATTCTAGGTTGTTTAATTATGATTAAATCCCATAACTTACTATCAAAAAATCGCTGACGAGATGATTTAAAAGACGGGATTTAGATTTATTCTCTAATTAATCAATGAACTTCCCGTCTTTGAATTATTCGGCGCGATTTTTGGCGATAACTCAACTTGAGTAAGTATAAAGTTATCTTCTTGGACGTTGTGTGGAGAGAGGGCGAAAAACGGCGCAGGACATATCATTAAAATTATACGTTCACTTTTTTAAAGTCCTTTTAAAGCTATGATCCTTACGCTGTAAACTTTATAGCAGTT
>JASJEA010000012.1 GCA_030064935.1 Crocosphaera sp.
TATTTTCTAATTGTTTTTGTGATTTTACACTTACTCCTGGAAGAGAAAGAAGTTTAGTTAACTGTCGTTTCATGTTTGTGATTTTTGACTATTATATTAATATTTTAGCATAATAAGTCCTGTAGAACCGGTAAAATTTGGGGAATTAGTAATTTTCATACTATCTGGGAATCAATATGTTTGACTTATCTATGTAATCATAAAGATTTTGATGAATTACTTCATTTAGATACTCAATTTATTGCTAATTATTTAGTGCAGAAGATTAGCAATGTAACTAAAAAAATAGACTTATCTAATACATTTAAGATTAATAATTATAAAATCAATCCTGATGCTGTTATTATTTCACCGATTTTAGAACCTATACCCAAAAGACAATACAATTTATTAGAATCTAATTGGAATGATTATGGTTACTATACCGAATTTAAGGAACAAGATGACACTAAGAAAAAGTGGTATGAGTTACAGAGTATTAATATTGGTTATCTAAATCAAACTGAAGGATATCATACCATCAATGAACTTAGTAAAATTTATTCTCTATATGAAAAGGTTTTAATCATATCTAAACCTTTACCTAAAGAATTTTACTCATTTTGGAAAATACCTAAAACTCTCGATAAGGATGGAATTTATAAGATGTATTATTTTAATCATATTTTTTTACTATCTATTTTAAATAATTATTTATCTTGGGAGATGTTTAAGCAAAATATTCTTACACCTTTAGGAGTAGGAGTTACTGAAAAGAAACAAGATAATGTTTTTCGATTATCTTTATTTAGAGGATATAATATCAATCGCCTTCAAGAAATGTTTGAGTTATTTACTGAATCATTTTTATCTTTATTTCAACTTGGTGGAGTTGATATTTATGATATAAAATACTTATCCTATAATTATTTTCAATATCAATCAAAGAGAGAAGAATTAAAAGAAAGAAGTATTCGTAAACAATTTTTATATGAATATTTAATACAAAAAAAGCTAGAAAAAAACAAAGAAAAATATAGTGATCTTAAAATACAAAGTCATTTTTGGATTCCTGGATTTCGTTTAGACTCTTTCAGTGAAAAAATAGACTTTATGGATGATTATATTAAACTATGGAAAATTGATTTTGAAACAGTAGCAAATGAATACATTTATGGAGAAATGTAAGACAGTATAGAATCTTAGTCTTCTCTTAAATCAAAATCAACTCTTTGATAAATGTCAGTCAATGAAATTGAGAAATCAACTGAACAAAAATTGAGAATATCTGAACCAGATTCATAGGTTTTAAAAATCCATTCTCCGTTGGCTTGTTTAGAAAATTGTTCAATATAATAAACCGATTGTTCTATTAATATATATTCCTGAAATGTAGGAAGAGAACGATAAAACCTAAACTTATCAGTTCGATCATAATCTCTTGTAGATTTAGACAAAACCTCAACAATAATTAACGCATTGTTTACTGTATTTGTCCCCTTACCCTCATACATAGGTTTGTCTTTAATTATCATTACATCAGGATAAATGTAGATACTATACATGGATATCCACAACCGAACATAACTCATAAAAATCCAGTAATCTTCATTATTAATTTTGGTGGGAAATTGTTTATAAAAATTACCAGCTATGATGTTATGATTAGTGGTAGCACCAGTCATTGGAATAATTTATCCATCTCGGTATTCATTTTTGTATTCTGCTGTTTCTTCTAACCTTAAATACTCTTCTGGTGTATAATATCTTTTTTCTATCTGCACTGACATATTAATCTCCATTAGTTCAGGATTTACTATTAGAATAAATAGAGTTAAGGTGGGCAATTCTTATAAGAGTTTATCAGTTAAATTGTAACTTATGTAAATTGCCCACCCTACAAGTTAAGTTACACTAAAACACTAGCATTCTTTTCTTCAAAAATGCGCTCAATCACTGCTTCTACTACCTTATCAGGAGTTGATGCACCGGAAGTTACACCCACAACAATTTGACCTTCAGGTAGCCAATTTCCTTGGGTTTCTATTTCTTTGTCTAAGGGTTTATGTTCTATTTGATTGCCTAATAAAATACGTTTTTCACTATCAATATGATAAGAAATAATTTCTTTTTCGATAGAAATTTCTTGTAAATGAGTGGTATTAGAAGAATTAAATCCACCAATAACAACCATCACGTCAACATCTTCTTCCACTAAATTTAACATCGCATCTTGACGTTCTTGTGTTGCATCACAGATAGTATTAAAACTCATGAAATGCTGATTTAATTCTGTGGGACCATACTTTTTCATTAAGGTAGTTTCAAACAATTTCCCAATTTGTTCAGTTTCGCTTTTCAACATGGTTGTTTGATTAGCCACACCCAAACGAATTAAATCTTGATCGGGATCAAATCCTTCTGAGTGAGCATTTTTAAACTTATCTAAAAACTCCTCTTTATTGCCCCCATTCATAATATAATCACACACATATTGGGCTTCTTTTAGATTTAAAACCACTAAATAAGTCCCCGCAAAGGAACTGGTTGCTACGGTTTCTTCATGACGATATTTGCCATGAATAATGGAAGTATAATCTTTTTTCTTATGCTTTTCTACAGAGTTCCAAACCTTAGAAACCCAAGGACAAGTGGTATCAACAATGGTGCAACCTTTATCATTTAATAACTGCATTTCGGTTACACTGGCACCAAAAGCAGGTAAAATAACCACGTCTCCTGCTTCTACTACTGAAAAATCTTTACTCCCATTAACTACTTCAATAAACCCCACATTCATCTCTTGTAAACGTTGATTTACTGAAGGGTTATGGATAATTTCATTAGTGATCCAAATCTTTTCTTGAGGGAAATGTTGACGGGTTTCGTAAGCCATCGCAACTGCCCTTTCAACTCCCCAACAAAAGCCGAAAGCCTCTGCTAATTTAATGGTAACATTCCCTTCTTGCCATTGATAATTATTCTCACGAATCTTTTGAATGAGAGAACTTTGATACTCTGTATTCATGGTTCCCATGACTTCAGTTTCATGGCCAAACCCTTTGCGGTGATAGTTGTCAGACTTTTGTAGAGAACGTTTAAAAGCTTTAGTATCCATTATGACCCACTAAGATTAATTATCTAGTGATCAATTATCAACTATCTCTTCTCAATGATCAAATTAATGCCAACAAAAATTGAGGGCAAAACGCCCTCCCTCACAAGCTTAATAAGCCAAGGTTTCTAAAGTTTCTCTTAGATAAGAACGAACTTGTTGATCGAGGGATTCGATATCAGTTTCTTTTTCTTGTTGAGCTTGCCATTGTTGAAATCCTGAACAATCGGCGATCGCCTGTTGGAGACTTTCCCAAACTTCGCCATTGGCCTCCGTCGGGTGGTTGGGGGTTATAGTTGGGTTCATCATAAGCTTGTGTCAAGTTTACATAGGTTATCAACATATAGCATAACTCAGATGATTTTATTGATGCTGATACCTATGACACAATTGTTGAAAAAATTATGAAGTTTTTTCAGTTAAATCCGAGGAGGGTGGGAGATTAGGAACAAAAAAGATACGGTTAACTCTGAAACCTAATACCGTGAAATTACTGAGAACTTGATCACAAGGGATGGGTTGAGTTTTTAACCATTGTTTCTGGGAGGTTAAAAATACGCCTAAAATGCTCACGGGAACTTGTACAAATAGATTACAGAGTAGGAAGGCAAAAGCAGCGATGACTAAGCCCAAAATACGCCACTGTGGTAATATGGCTGCAGTTAATGATGCTAAGGAACTCCATTGATAGAGTAACCAGCCTAGCCCCAATAGGCTGATAGCAGTGAGAAGATGGAGAATTTTGTTTTTTCGAGTTTTTAAAAGATTTAAAATCTTTCTTTGATCTTCCTTTAAACTATCGGGTTTAATGGCCAGAAAAAGAAGGCTGAAAACGTCAAAGGGTTGCGTCAATTGCATCCACAAAATAGGTATGACACCAATGGTACCAACGAACCCTAATTCTAGCCAATAAAAAGGCCAGGGATCACTGACTGCTAAGCCAATCCACATTATCATCAATAATAAGGGACTTAGAGCAATACCGGCTAAATGTATCCATAAAAAGGGCTCGATCCGAAAGTTATTACTCATTGGTTTTGGTTTGTTGGTAAGCTAAATAATAGTGATTAATCGTAGTGTTTATGATACTCAATCTCTTGGTGTTATTGAAGTTCTTTCCTTGGCTGACTGGCCATTTTTCTTTGATAGATATGAATCTCCTAGCAAGGGAATGTCAAAAGACAGTTTCTTGTCTCCTCAATTCTCGCCAATTGTATCATAGTCTTGAAATTAATAGTCTTTCTCTTAGCAATTGTGTTAACTGGAACAAAAAACCTCTGCTCAGGGGGATATTAATTATCTTCTTTTCTTTAACCTTAACGGCTTGCAAAACTACCGCAGTACCGTTGGAATTCGCACCTGATGGTCAAATTGTAAGAGGGGCGATATCTTTACAATTAGAGCAGCGATTAAACCCTCTTAGTGAACAGTTAAATGTCCAAAAACCTAACCTTGATATTAGTAATATTAATGTTAAAAATATTGACACAGTTATTATCAGTAATCTTCCTAGTTATCATCTCACAGGAACTTACAACTTAAAGTTAAATTTACTACGTCAACAGGTTAAACAAAAGGAGAACAAGTTTGATCTTTATCTACAACGACAGGCAGAAGGAAAAACTTGGCGACTGCTCAGTAAAGATAATAAAATTTCCTCTGGTGAAGTGTCTTGGAAAAGTTATTTGATTATGGAAAAGTGAGCTTGAATAAATAACTTTTTAATGATTATTTTGATATATATAAGGGCTTAATACTATTAAGCCCTTACATCGTTTGGAAATAAAAGAGTCAATCAAAGATTACAAGTTTAACACCCAATTTTTAATTAAATGATTAACTTGATCAGGTATTTCATCGTGGGGACAATGACCTGCTTCTAGGTAATGTTCTGTTAGATTGGGATAGTATTGACGGTATTTTTCTCCTCTTTGTTTTGCATTCATCCAAGGATCTTTTTCTCCCCATAACATTAGCAAAGGATGAGAGAGTGATTGTAATAAACTGTCAACTGTTTTCCCTTGAGGTGTCTTAAAAACTGAGGCAAAAACTTGTGCCGCTCCAACATCACAAGAGGGACGATATATATCATTAACCAACTGTTCTGTAACTGCTTCTTTGTTATAGTAAACCTTATTTAAGGTACTCCTAATTTTGCTAGGACGACGCATATATTGAAATAGTAAATAACTTACCCACGGTTGTAATAATATAGAACGAATTATGGTTTGTATTCTATTGGTTTTTGTTGCTTTCTGAGTATCACTGAAAGGGCCTGCACTATTGAGTAAAATTAAGCCTTGACTTGTTTCTGGACATTGAGATGCGACACATAAAGAGGCATAACCTCCCAAAGAATTTCCTGCTAAAACAACAGGTTTACCAATAACTTGTGTCACAAAATCCTGTAATTGGTCTCGCCAAAGATCCCCACTATATTGTAATTGTGGTTTAGCAGAACGACCAAAACCTAATAAATCAATTGCCCAAACTTCAAAATCTTTTTGTAGTTGGATGATATTTTTTTGCCAGTGATCCGTAGAAGCACCGAATCCGTGTACTAATAGTAATGGGGGACGCTCAGCATATTTTTCACCCGCTTGAACATAGTAAATGTCATGTCCAAGCCATTGCCAGTATTGTCCATTGGGAGAAGTATTGGAGGATAGATCAACAATCTGCATGGCGATCGCACTTTGTAAAGTAATATTAAAACTTTTCTTAGTGTAACGTCTTTAATACAAACTATTCCAGCCTCCTTTTCAAGAAGGTTGAATATTTGTCTATCCCATTCAAAAGTGTTCTAGGGGCTTACGCCCTCAATTTTTCTGGTTAACCTTTTTTCTTGTTTGCGAAAATCAGACACACCCCTGTGAAAAGCATCCCCACCCAACTAGAAGATTCCGGGACACGAGTGATTGGAGGTGGCTCAGGTGGCTCAGGTGGCTCAGGGCGGTTAGTGGTGTCGCTCTCTGTAAAATTGAATTGAGCGTACATCGCCACAGGATATAATACCCCAGGGGCAGGATTTCGAAGGGATTCAATATTGAGATCCAGAGACTCAGGTAATGCCCAAGAAGGATTGTTTCCATTTATGTTACGACCTTGATGGGATATAACACTGTCGTTTTCATCAACACTATGAGCAATACGATAAAAGTCTCTGGTGTTAGGAATAGGAATAGGCACTTCACCAACAATCAATGCAGGGGTGGGGTTTTGGTTATCTATAGCGGTATTGATTTGAGCAACGACCAATGCTGCTGCATCTGGATCGTCCCAAAAACACAAACCTTCTAATCCATCAGGATCACTAAGATTGCACTCAGAGGGATTAAATCCTGGGCTAATGGGATCGCCGAATATCAAATCAAATTGATTGAGTGCGAAAGTGGCATCATAAAAGTCTCTAATTAGTGCGTCGGGAAGTGGCGCACCTGGAATGACTGGATTAAAAAAATCTTCTAACTCTTGCGGAGTTTGAGGGCAATTATTTTGTAATACTAGAGTTTCGTCAAATTGGCCGAAACACAGTTCAATATCATCAACACTAATAACATTTCCATTGGAATCAAGATTATCATCAGTAATTGTTGCTGCTTCAACAGAAGAAAGCACGGCAAAGCTTAGGGATAAGAAGATCCCAGGGATAATTTCCTTAAGTTTTAGCATTATTTTTGAACGAATAATTCATCAATCCTTGTACCTTTTTTATAGCACTGCCTTTTAAATTGATATCTGAGATAGCTGATTTTTTTTATATTTTAATATCAACAAAAAATAAGGTAAATTTAGTAGAAAAGTTTCTACAAATAACTAAATTATTGATGTTTCAATATGACAAAAAAAATAAAATTACAAAATATAAATATAATTCTTTTAATCATAGGGATAATAATATTCATATAGCCTTGATAAATCGAAGTAAATAGTTACTTCGGTTAAAACAACGAAATAAGTTGTTAAACAATCTCACCGTTAATTGGTGATGAGCAATAGCAAAAACTGACTAGGAAAGGGTTTGAGCCTCAGCAACAGTTCTTAACAATGAAGTCTTTTGAAACTAGAGAGGTAAAAGGCTAAGCCATTTTTTGTTAACCTGAGTTGCATATTAAGAGACTAAAAATAACTGATGAAGCAACACTCATTCATTCAACGCTGTTTACTTTATGTCCTCCTGAGCTTAATTGCAGTGGCCATGCTCTTTCCTTTGCTCTGGTTGCTGAGTACCGCTTTTAAATCCCCCACAGAAGATGTGTTTACTACACCCATTACTTGGTTTCCCACAAAACCCACTTGGGAAAACTTCCGTATCGTTTGGCAAAGCTATCCTTTTGGCAGATATTTGGCCAATAGTACCTTGATTGCTGGGTTAACTGTGGGGTTAAATTTACTATTTTGCTCCTTAGCAGCTTATCCTTTAGCAAGGCTCAATTTTTGGGGACGAGATACCCTTTTTGCTACTGTCATCGCTACGATTATGATTCCTTTTCAAATTGTGATGATTCCTCTATATATCCTGACTGTACAGTTAGGATTGCGCAATACTTATTTAGGGGTCATTTTTCCTAGTTTGGCCTCAGCTTTTGGTATTTTTTTGTTGCGTCAGGCTTTTCAAGGTGTTCCCAAGGAGGTAGAAGAAGCGGCAAGAATGGATGGTTGCTCGGAGTTGGGCATTTGGTGGCATATCATGTTACCCGCCATTCGTCCTGCTTTAGTAACTCTAGCTATTTTTGTCTTTATTGGCTCTTGGAGTGATTTTTTATGGCCGTTGATTGTTTTAGACCGTCCTGAATACTATACTTTGCCTTTAGGGGTTGCTAAACTGGCTAGTGCCTTAGATTTAGATTGGCGGCTGATTTCGGCTGGTTCTATTATTTCCATTGTTCCGGTGATTCTCTTATTTGTCTTTTTGCAACGATATATTATTCCCACAGAGACAGGAAGCGGGGTTAAAGGTTAAAATTCGGAGTAAGTACATTGATCTTTGCTCTCAACTATTATGCCTAGAACCCAACGTAATGATAATTTTATCGATAAAAGTTTCACTGTAATGGCAGATATTATCCTTAAAATGCTGCCTGCTAACAAGAAAGCTAAAGAAGCGTTTGTCTATTACAGAGATGGAATGTCAGCCCAAGCAGACGGAGAATACGCTGAGGCTTTGGATAACTATTATGAAGCTCTTAAGTTGGAAGAAGATGGCAATGATCGCAGCTATATTCTCTACAATATTGGTATTATTCATGCTAGTAACGGTGAACATAGCAAAGCCCTTGAGTATTATCAAGAAGCGGTTGAGTTAAACCCTCAGATGCCTTCTGCATTGAATAATATTGCCGTTATCTATCACTATCAAGGGGACAAAGCCAAAGCTGAAGGCAATGAAAATGAGGCAGAAGCTTTGTTTGATAAAGCAGCAGAATATTGGAAACAAGCAATTCGTATTGCTCCCAATAATTACATTGAAGCCCAAAACTGGCTAAAAATTACGGGACGTTCTGAAATGGATGTCTTTTTCTAAAATCAATTATTTGCTACTAAATTTATGTTAGATCGTCAACAAGTTCAGAAGATTGCTCATTTAGCTCGCTTAGAGATTACTCCCACAGAAGAAGAACAGTTTGCTGGTCAGTTAAGCAGCATTTTAGACTATTTTGAGCAGTTAAGTGAGTTGGATACGGAAAATGTTCCCCCCACCACTCGCGCTATTGAATTAAGCAATATTACTCGTCAAGATACCTCAGAAATCTACTGCGATCGTGAGGACTTACTTAAAGAGGCTCCTAGCCCTGAAGGAGAATTCTTTAGAGTTCCCCAAATCCTCAATACAGAAGAATAATATTCGGCAGATGCGGTGATGAGAAACTTTAGGGTTTCCTCACCCTTAATTATCTAATTATCTGTATTTGATACAGATTTCCACAGGTAACACTGTAAGTATAGTTTAGCATTTTTTGAAAAAAAAGCAAGTCTCAAATTTAGTCAAATTTAAGCAAAATAAGGAAAAAAGGTGTATTGTAAACGTTTGTAAACGACTTTAAATAGTTTATGCAAATATGATTTAGGATAATTGAAGCTTATGATTTGTTAAAATCAAGATCACCAAAATGGTAAAAGCATATTCTAAAAAATACGAAGATAAAACATAACACATGAAGCATCCTATCGTTGTTATCGAATCTCTCAAAAAAAATTATGGAACCGTCGAAGCCCTCAAAGATATCTCGTTCACTATAGAAGCGGGAGAAATTTTCGGCTTATTAGGGCCCAATGGTTCAGGAAAAACGACTACCATTCGTTGTTTATGTACCCTAGCGAAGCCTGATGGGGGAAAAATCGAAGTTAAAGGCATTTCAGCCCTAGATAACCCCAAAAGGGTGAGAAATCGTCTCGGTTATGTTGCGCAAGAAGTTGCCCTGGATAAAATGTTAACAGGAAGGGAATTACTGCAACTACAGGCAGCCTTATATCATCTACCCAAACCAACCGCCCAAGCTAGAATTGAACAATTATTGACCTTATTAGACCTACAAGAGTATAGCGAGCGCAAGACTGGTACTTATTCAGGAGGCATTCGTAAGCGATTAGACCTAGCTGCGGGACTACTCCATCAACCGGATGTCTTAGTGTTAGATGAACCCACAGTAGGTTTAGATATTGAAAGTCGTTTCATTGTTTGGGACTTCCTTAAACAACTCAAAGCAGCCGGAACAACGGTACTGATTACCAGTCACTATCTTGAAGAAATCGATGCCTTAGCCGATAACGTAACCATTATTGATCAAGGGAAAGTGATTGCCCAAGGAACTCCTTCGCAACTCAAAGATCGTTTAGGAGGCGATCGTGTCACCCTGCGCATACAGGAATTTTCTCCTCTCTCAGAAGCAGAAAAAGCACAAGAAGTCTTAAAAGAATTACCGTTTGTGGAAGAAATTATTATTAACCCCTCTCAAGGAAACGCTTTGAACTTAATTGTTAAATCAGGAAGCAATCCTTTAAGTAAAATTGAACAGGCCTTAGAAAAAGTCAACTTACCCCTATTCAGTTTAGCCCAATCTCGTCCGAGTTTGGATGATGTTTATTTAGCTGCTACAGGACAAACCTTAATGGATGCAGAGTTGGCGGCGGCTGGAAGTCGGGATATGAAAAAAGAGAAAAAACAACAAATGAAATGATCTACAAATTAATTCTCAATTCTTCCTTCTAAATTCTCCAAAAAACTGATTTCCTCTCTCAACAAATCCTAAAAAACCATCCCCTTGAGCATCAGGTAATTCTCCAGGTTGATAACCATATAGCCACATTTTTTGTTTAATATGTTCTGGAAGTTGCACCAAGTCTTTGTAATGTGAATGAACGGGGGTGGGATATTTTGACGTTTCACAATCATGAAAAATGACATCAGCTTTTTGATAATATTCTTCAAGTTTTTCGTAACATAATTGTGTATCACTGGTGAGAAATATAGAAGTGTTATTAATAATAAAAAACAAGCCATAGGTTGGCATGGGATAATGTGCATTATTAATATGAGTAACTTTAACTAACTCAAAAATAATATTTTCCCAGCTAAAAGTTCTCTCATTGCCAATAGAATAGAGATTAAAAAAACTATCTAAGCCAGCGATTTCTCCTTCTATAAATCGCATACCTCCAGAGAGGGTATGCGCCCAAATATCAATAGCAATATCTTCACTGACATAAAGATTGGGTTGATCACAATTGGGATCAAATTTGGTGCTTAAGCCTATGTATTCCAGCCCTCCAGCATGATCAGAATGTAAATGACTAATATAAATATCCGTAATATCCCGATGAGAAAATCCTTCTTTATGTAGAGAAAAGCGAATATCGGAACCACAATCAATTAACAATTTTTTTCCTGTTTCAGTCATAAGAAACATATTAGAATGAAAATTATCAGTTCCCACAGTAAAAGCCGAACCTGAGCCTAAAAAAAGTAGTTGAACCATTGTAATAATATCAATTTACTAAAAAGATAATAGTTAATGTTTTATAGTAACTTTTGATAAAGTTCTTCTAGTTGTTTACTAACATCAGGAGGTTTAGCTGTAAAACGAATATAAAACCCCCCATTATGATCAGAATCATCTAAAACTTTAGCATAAATATCATCACTAATCACCTGCGACTGTTGCGAATTTAATAAATTACACTTGATATTAGTCATTCCTGTGATCAAACCTTGAGAATCATCATGGGCGTAGTTGATGATGGCTCCATTTTCTGATAACTTGACCAATTGACCATAATATAAACTATTAGAAACATCTTTTCCATCCAAAATACTATATTGAAGTAACAAAGGATCAGGAATATTGACATATACTTCCTGTTTTTTCGGTAAAAATAAATTATACTGATCTCTAATTCCGCTCACTTCATAAATAGAAATCGGTTCTTTAACCCCTTTAGGTTGTACTTTTTTTTCTGATTCAATCAGAACGATTTCTGCTACTTCTTCCAAACTAGATTCAGAAATTAAAATTTGTCCCCATAGGGTATACGATTCAACTCGATAGGTTAAATTAACTTGAGAACCAACTACACCATATTTCGTGCGTTTTTCCGAGCCAATATTACCTACAACCACTTCTCCTGTATTAACACCAATTCCCATCTCTAGTGCTGGTAAATCCCATTCTTTCATCTGTTTATTAACCGAATCCATCTCTAACTGCATAGCAACAGCACAAGCGATGGCTCTTTGGGGGTCATCTTTTTTGGAAGTCGGCGCACCAAATAAGACTAAAATTCCATCCCCCATAAACTCATCAATGGTTCCCCCATATTTAGTAATAACATCAGCCATACGACCTAAATAAAAGTTCAGAATTCTGACCACTTCTTCGGGGGGTAATCTTTCTGAGGTAGCTGTAAAACCCCGTAAGTCGGAGGTAAGAATGGTAATCTTTTTGCGTTGTCCCCCTAATGATAAACCTGTGGGATTTTCTAATAAATTAGCCACCACTTGATCCGTGAGGTAACGCCCAAAGGTTTTACGAATTTTTGCAGCCATACGAGCCACATAAGCCGTAATGGCCATGGTTGATCCCAGAAAGGCAATCAAAGGAGGAACAACTGGAAGCCACCAGCCTTCCATAAAGGCGAAATAGGTGCCCCCTATCAAAATAACCCCTGCTACCAAAATACTCCCCCATCGCTTTAAGGAGAGATGTTTGACCCCATCCACATAGCGAAAAGTCCAGGTAAGAGTTGCACCGATTCCTGCCCAAAATGCAATCCAAAGCCATTCTAAAGCTTCTGGCCAAGTTTTCAATAGGGGACGACCTTCTAAGGAACTGCTAATAATCTGACTGACTAAGTTAGCATGAATTTCTACCCCAGCCACTGGTTCAGATGAACCCACTAACTGGCTGCTGTAAGGAGTAAAAAATAAGTCCTTGAAGCTTTCTCCTACCTTGCCGATAATAATAATGCGATCGCTTCCCCATTGGGGTGAGACTTTGTCTTCGAGAATATCAGTCATGGAAACGGTTTCAAAAGTTTTGGGACCTCCACGATAATTAATTAACAGTTGATAACCGCCGTCATCGGTACGAACATAACCTCCATCATTAGCTCTTAGAGGAGAAAAAAGGGCTTGGCCGAGTTTCCATTGCTCCGTTCCTGTTATCATTTCTGGGGCAATTCCTTCTTTATCCAGATAATGCAAGGCCAGATAAAGGCTAAAACTATAAATGGTTTCCCCGTCTTTTGTATCTAAGGAAATTAACCCCCGTCGAACACGGTTGTCCCCATCAAAAATTAAATCATTGGCCCCCACTTGACCTTTTTCTTTTAGGGTTGGGGGAGGGGCAACGGTTTCCCATCCCACTTCCCCGGCTACTTTTTCAATGCCAACCAGATTGGGAGTGCTCTCGAATACTTCCACTAAGCCTTGATATCCTGGAGGTACAGGTAAGTCGCGGTAAATATCTAAGCCAATGGCACGGGGCTTTTGAGCTTTTAACTTCTTGAGTAATTCTGCTAAGACTTGATCGTTAATAATGGATTCGTTGCGTCGACTCAAATCATTTTCATTGATTCCGACAATGACAATACGATCATCTCTGGCTTCTTGGGGACGGGATTTCATGTAAAAGTCAAATAAATCCCATTCCCATCCTTGTAATAATCCTCCTAAGCGTAAAAGAATTACTAACCCTCCGACGGTTGGGGTTGTGATCCACACGCCTCGATTTTGCCAGAAAAAATGTTTTAATGGTTCCCACATGGATAACAAGATTATTCTTGATTTGGCTGACAACAATCTAGAATGGGAATTTCAGCCAACATATCTAATCCCACTGATTCTAGAAGTTCTTGCCATTCTTGAGGGTTTTCTTGTTTGACTTGGGCTAGAGTATCAAGAGCTTCAAACCAGAGACTAGAAGTAGCATAAAGTTGTGCTTTTTCCAGGGAAGGCTTATTTTTCATTGTCGTCTCTAACTCAGGTGTTAACCGTAAATATTCAATAGATCCTGTGACATATTTATCTCGGTTTCGATAACGAGAATCACAAACGATCATCAATGACCAAGTATAATTTCCTGGTTTTAAGGCCACTGTTTGAGGAATTTTTAAGGTTATAATGCCTGGGGTTGTTGGTAATGGAAACTGAGTATAATAGACTTCGTTTTGCTGAGCGTCTATGAGAACAAATTCTCCTTGAGTAGCCGTCGTTGTAGGAATATAGGTATAAAAGGTTGGGGCATCCGTTGCTGTTTTGGCCTTATTTTCTCGGTTGGGCATCAATGTAACGAAAGGAGCTTCATTTTCTTCGTTGGTTAAACAAGTGTGATCCTCACTACGAGTTCCCCCGCCGGTAGTGTTTTCCGGTGCGCCTCGATTCCCTGTATTAGGAAACTTTAAGCTAATAAGAGAACGTTTGAGTAAGGGAGAAGAAATAGATGGCAACCAGGGATAAACTGTCCCTAGTGTGATTAGGGAAAGTAGCAAAGTTAGTTTAGTGAAAGGATTGACTATTAATTTTTTATTCATATTGTCAACCAACCTTAGAGCAGTTCTTAATTGAGTGTACCAAAATTTCACTCCAGTGTGGGCGAATGGAGGCAGGGGAATCAAGAAACAATTAAATTAGCGAAAATAATTGGGTCTAAAACCCCGCCTTTTAAAGAACCCATAGTTGTTGAAACAGAGATTTATGCGCCGTTTCAACAACTATTTCTGACTTCATTAATCATTCCCCTGCTTCCTCAAGATTAAGCCAGAAGTTTCTCAGGAAAATGTTTTTTGAGTTTGGCTAGTTTGGGAGGAATACTAAAGAGACAATAGGGTTGCATGGGATGCTTTTTAAAATAATTTTGATGGTATTCTTCAGCAGGATAATAATCACTCAGTTCTTTTAATTCTGTGACAATTTTACCATTAAATACCTTTTCATTATTGAGTCTATTGATAACTGTTTGTGCTGTTGCTAGTTGTTCGGATGAACTCCAAAGAATGATAGAACGATATTGGGTTCCAACATCGTTTCCTTGTCGGTTTAAAGTGGTGGGATCATGGCTAGCGATGAAAAAGATTTCTAATATTTCTGTTAAGGAAATTATTTGAGGATTAAAGGTTATTTTAACCACCTCTGCGTGTCCTGTTTTTTCGCTACAAACTTGTTCATAGGTAGGGTTTTTTGTGTTTCCTCCTGCATAGCCTGATTCAACCTTTTCTACCCCTCCAACATTTTGATAAACTGATTCAACACACCAAAAACAGCCGCCACCTAATACAATGGTTTCTGACATCGGTTAAACTCCCTTATTAATTAATTTTATGACAATTCTTAATATAACAGTTTATTCCTGGAGTGGTAATGGCCATCCTAAACGAGTTGGTTGTTCATAAATTTTTTTCAAAGTGTTAATATCTCTGGCAGAAATTGGGATTGAGGGATTGACTTGTGAAAAGTAAAGTGCATCATTTTCCTGTGGACTATGGCCCCAAATACCTAAACCATGGCCCAATTCATGACGGGCTGCCGATAAGGTAGCTAGTTCCCCTAAATTGGGCCTAATTTGTATGATCATTTTATGGAAAAGATGATTATTTTTAAGATAGAATTCGTAGCGAGTTTGTGCTGTTCTTGCCCTGGGAATTTGCAATATTCCTGTTTCTGGATCAATTTTTGAATCGAGGGGAGGAGTAGTTCTTTGGATAATAATGTCAGCTAATTCTACTTGTGATACTTCCACCATAGGAAGATAATTATTCCACTCATAAATTGATTGTTCTATCGCTTCTACCCATTGATTAAAACGATGGGTACTCGAAGAATTATCCTTGGGATCTAAGGGGCGATCAAAATAGACTTTTATCGGAAATTCTGATAAGACTAAATATCCACCAAGACTGGGTTTAATTTCTGCAAAATAATCCCCGGAATAGGGTTTATCTTGCCATTGATTTAAAGAATTTGGTAACTGATGTTTAGCCGGGATAGGTAATAATTTTTCTAAGTCATCTTGAACACTAGATGATGGAGTTATTGTTAAAACAATAAAACTAGCAATAACCAGTAAATTTAGTAATAATTTTAGATATACTTGATGATTTTTTTTGATGATTTTTTTCTTCCTTGTTAGCATAGTATTTTGTATTTTGATAAGTGTTTAAAATTATTTTTTTAATAAAGTATTTCTTAATTTAGGAAAGTCTTGAATAATTTGATCAAGCATTGATAAATTTAAGTCTTCTAAAGCATCATTTAAACAATTAGCATAATCCAAAAGATCCTTAATCTCATATTCTTGTTCCCATTTCCTAAGTAAATCTATTAATTGTTTAATATCTTTTATTAATAAACTTTGTTTGACTTTAGGCCATATTTCTTGTTGATAACTGTCGAGTTTTTCTAGTAATTCTGATAATTTTTGCTTTTCTATATTTAGAGATTCATGTAATGGCTTTTTTTCAAGATTACTGGATTTTTTTGCGCAATTAAAATTACTACACAGGTAAGAAGATGATTTAATAATTCTAACGGAAGAAAATAGTAAACTAAAGACACTTCCTTTATTTAACTGACTGTTAACATTAATTGTTCCTCCCAACATTTGTGTTAATCTTTGGGTTAAAGTTAAACCAATTCCTACCCCTTCATATTCTCGATTAATTTCTCCAGAAATTTGCGTAAATCTATCGAAAATAATTTCTTGTTTTTCCTGAGAAATTCCTACACCTGTATCTTTAACTTCAATGCTGATAGAACAGTATTTTGTATTATCTTTAGTAGTAGAAATATTTATACTAATAGAACCTTTTTGAGTAAACTTAATAGCATTATCAACAAGATGATCAATAATTTGATGTAATCTCAATGTATCAAACTCTATAATATCGGGAACATCATCCTCAATATCAACATAAAAATCTATTTTTTTATCTTTAACAATAGAAGAAAATTTTGAATTAATTTGCTGAATAATATCTCTTAAATTAACAGGTTCATATTGTAGATTTAGTTTACCTGACTCCAATTTAGCAAGTTCCAAAATATCATTAATTAGGGCTAAAAGTTTTTCTCCACTAGACATAACAATTTCAATATAACTCAAACTTTTCTCATCAGTAATTCTTTGACTAAGTAACCCAGAAAAACCTAAAATTCCATTCAAAGGAGTTTTCATTTCATGACTCATATTAGCTAAAAATTCAGTCTTAGCCTTATTCGCTATTTCTGCTTGTTCACTCTTTTCTTGTAATTCTATATTTTGTTGATTGAGACGAATTTCTATATTTTTCTTGGCAGTAATATCTTCAGCTATTCCAGCAATTCGATAAACTTTATTATCACCATTTTTAATCGCAAAACCCCGATCATGTATCCAGCGAATTTCTCCATCAGCACGAATAATGCGATACTCTACCTCAAAATAATTATCTTCATTTAACACAAAGCTGTTCATAATGTTCTCAAAAAAATCTAAATCTTGAGGATAAATTGATTCTATCCATTGAGAATAATCCACATATAAACTATTGCAACTTTTCCCCCAAATTTTTTCATAAGCAGGGCTCACATAAATAATATTATTCCCCTCAATATCAGTAATCCAAAATACCTCATTGATGTTGTCTACAAGTTGATGGAACTTTTTTTCTGCACTTCTTAGAGAGATTTCTGCCCTAATACGAGCCATAATATTCTTCGTTATTTTTCTATTTATTTTGAAAATAAAAAGTAATACTAAAAGATTGACTAAAAAGATAAATAAATAAAAATTTCTCAAAGATTGTACTTTCTCGAAAGAAACTTTCTCAGCCATAAAAGTCGCTGAATTAGTTGCTATCCAAAAATCTTCACTCATTTTAACTAAAGTTTCCGCAGTTATTTCTTGTTTTCTAAATGCTTGAATATTATCTTTTAAGTTTTGCCATTTTTTTTCTACTATTTCAATTTTGTTTAATAATTTTTTATTTTTAGCCGAAGGCAGATCAAATGATAAACTTCCTTCTTTAAGTCCTTGAATAATATTATCAATTTTCCTGATATTGTCATCACCTTGATGATTAACTAATTCATTTTTAATTAATTTTTGACTTGCCCCTCTCACAATCCCTGAAAAATTAACAACTCTTCCATCTTTCATTATTTGATAAGATTGAAAATATAGCAAACTAAGATTCAGGATAGCAAAAATAAACAAAATAATGATAATCTGTCTCAGGCTTTTGACAATATCCATAGTAACTACGCTATAATCGCAATGGGTATGGAGCAACTCATCTTGTCACTCAAAAGTGGAAAAATATCTCTTAAAAGTATTGGCTCTAATCAATAAGGAATCAGTGTGATTAGTGTTTTAGGGTTAAAATTAGGCAACAAATATGAGAATAAACTTTTCGTCTGTTTCTTTTGTTTCAGAAACTTAACACTGTAACCAATACCTATATTATTAACAGAAAGCTGCCAACATGACAACTTTTTCTTCACGAATGGATATGGTACAATCTCCTATCATTCCTGTGGTCGGACAAATGATAAGAGATACCCCTGGAACAATTTCTTTAGGACAAGGTGTGGTTTACTATCCACCACCTCAAACCACCATAGAAGGGATTAATCAATTTTTAACTAATTCCCATAACCATCAATATAAATCAGTTCAAGGAATTGAGCCTTTAGTAACTATTATTAAGAAGAAATTGGAAGAAGACAATGGGATTCAGGTTGCTCCTCATCGAACTATTGTGGTAACAGCAGGGGCCAATATGGCTTTTATGAATGCTATTTTAGCAATTACTAAGGCTGGAGATGAAATTATTTTAAATACTCCCTATTATTTTAACCATGAAATGGCTATTACTATGGCTAATTGTAAGACTATTTTAGTAGAAACTGATGATAATTATCAACTATCTTTAGCTAAAATAAAAGCAGCAATTACCTCAAAAACTCGTGCTGTTGTTACTATTTCTCCCAATAATCCTACTGGGGTTGTTTATAAGGAATCTAGTTTAAAAGAAATTAATCAATTATGTCAAGAAAAGGGAATTTATCATATTTCTGATGAAGCCTATGAGTATTTTACTTACGATGGAGTCCAGCATTTTTCTCCTGCTTCCATTGATAATAATGATCGCCAAACAATTTCTCTATATAGTTTATCTAAAGCCTATGGTTTTGCCAGTTGGAGAATTGGCTATATGGTTATTCCTAATCACTTATTAAGTGGAGTTAAAAAGATTCAAGACACTATTTTAATTTGTCCCCCTGTCATCTCTCAATACGCTGCATTAGAAGCATTAATTACAGGTAAAAGTTACTGTAAAAAACATCTTCAACAAATTAATCAAGTCAGGGAAATTTTTATCAATAATCTTCAAAATTTAGAAGATATTTGCACCGTAATTCCTAGTCAGGGGGCATTTTATTTATTTTTGAAAGTTAAGACAAGCATGGATGATTTTGATCTAGTAACAAAATTAATCAAAAACTATCAAATTGCTGTCCTTCCGGGTAAAACATTTGGAATAGAAAAAGGTTGCTATTTACGCATCGCCTATGGTGCGCTACAAAAAGAAACAGCAACCGCAGGAATTCAAAGATTAGTTAAAGGTTTAAAACAGTTAATTAATTAGACTTAATTTGATGAATAAAACGGCGAATTATTGACCCTATTCCTAACAGTCCCATACCTGCAAAAAGGGCATGATTAGAAGGTTCAGGAACAGGAGTAATTAAACCAACAATCACAGGAATAGGATCGGGATTAAAATCCTGAAGACCATCCCCAGGAATTGAATCATCTAATAGTCCGAAATCATTATCATTAAGCACAGCTAATGTGGGATATTTGCCCCCAGGAATTAAAGCTAATCCTTCAGGTTTATCTCCTGCTAAATAACCCAGATCAGGTAAATTAAATAAGAGTTTTTTGCTAACCGGAGTAATTCCTGCCATCTCTAACTCTTCTGCTGTACTTTCTTCTAAAGTTTGACCATTAATTAGATTGGGAAAATTAATGATATTAGTTGCCATTGATAAATCAATTTCAAACACTAATTTATCAGCATCTATTCCGAAAGCACCATCTCTTTGAATAACAGCAAAACGATTCCCGTCTAACCAAACAGCATCTCCAATTCTATCTACATTATTTGAAAATAATTCATTCTCTAATAAGTAAACAAATTCCCCTGTAACCATCGGGTTAGCCGCATCGTTAATATCGAGTTCTAAGATACGCAAAACATCGCTATTTCTTGAAGTTGTACTTTCTGGTGTATCAGGGTTATCAATAGGACTTTGAATGAAGGCATATAATGTATTCGTATCCTCGTTTAAAGCAACTGCTTCAAAACCACGATTTGCTCTTCTTTGTGCATAAACAGAAGGTATAATTTCTGTTCCAAAGGTTCCTAAAGGTTCATTTCCTGCTGCTGCTGTTCCTTCAGGAATGAAGCGATTAACCATGATTCCTAGTTCGTTAAAATGATAAATTGCAGGTCGATATTCATCCACCATCCAAAAACTATTATCACGGTTATCAATAACAATTCCTTCTAAGTCTGCACCGAGAGGATCATTCGGAATGTCATTACCAGATAAGTCTGTGGCAAATTGATCAGTATAAGCAGTTCCTTGTTCCCCTGCCTGTAAATTAGGCAGTACAGTTAAGGGAGTAATTCCATCAGACTGAAATAAACCAATTCTATCAATAATTGTGATATTATCGTTGCTAGGATTTAATTCAAAACGTACAATTTCTGGTTGTAAATCAGGAATTGGTAACGGTAGAGGTCCACGATCTGGATGAGTCACAAACCTTAGATTACTGCCATTAAATCCCTCAAAATATAAGCCAGAAAATCCTCCTAATAAAATATCTTGTAGCTCACCATCTTGATTAGGAACTTGTCCTAAACTGGGTCGATTATTAAAATCAAAGTCGTTTAATCTAAAGGTTTGTGCGCTGGCTATTTGGTTAATATTTGTTGTTATACAAACGCCAATAAATAGTTTTAGTAAGGCTGATTTTGTGTTCATTATCATCTCCACAATTAATCAATAGTTAGGGTTTGAAGTGACTTCATTAACGAAATCTATCCCAACGTTAACCGTTCAAAAACTCTAGGCTAAAAAATTCTAGTTTGTTTTTAGATTCGATTGAATTGTACTTAATTTACTGTTAAACTATACTTTACTTGTACTTAGTTTTTTCTGATCTTTAAATTAATATTAAAAAAAATTGATATAAAAATTTTCTAATAATTATCAAGATTATGACTTTTAAATCACCCATCTTTGTTAAATTTTCTTTTCAAGAAACCTCTACTGAAATTATTGATGTTAGATCAGAAAATGAATTTGCTGAGGATCATATTCCTGGGGCAATTAATTTACCTGTACTGCATGATGAAGAACGCAACACTGTTGGCACTATTTATAAACAAGTATCTGCATTTGAAGCCAAAAAACTTGGTGCTTCTTTAGTCTGTAAAAATATTTATCAGCAAATTTATCAACATTTTATTAATAAAGACTCTTCTTATTCTCCCTTAATTTATTGTTGGAGAGGAGGACAAAGATCCCAAAGTTTAGCAGTTATTTTAACTCAAATAGGTTGGCGTGTAAAAGTTATAGAAGGAGGCTATAAAAAATATCGTAGTTATGTTTGTAAACAACTAAAAGAGCTACCTTTAAGGTTTAATTATAGAGTGATTAGTGGACTAACTGGAACAGGAAAGACTGCTTTTCTCCATTGTTTAAAAAAAGAAGGCTATCAAGTTTTAGATTTAGAAAAAATTGCTAATCATCGAGGATCTTTACTAGGTCAAGAATGGGAAAATAAATTGCAAATACAACCATCTCAGAAATATTTTGACTCTCTATTATTACAAGAATTTAATCAATTTGATATAAATAAACCAATTTGGATAGAATCAGAAAGTTATAAAATTGGTGATGTTTATTTACCAGAAAGCTTATGGAAAAAAATGAAACAATCTTCTTATTTTGAGATGCTATTACCTTTAGAAATAAGGGTTGAAGGATTATTAAAAGAATACAGTTATTTAACAGAAAATACAGAAATTCTCAAAGATAAATTACAATACCTTAAATCTCGTTATGGATATCAAAAAATCAGTCAATGGTATGATTGGATAGACAAAAAAGCATGGCAAGAACTGGTGAAGGATTTGTTGATAACTCATTATGATCCCGCTTATAAAAGATCCTTAAAAAAGATGTCTAAAAACATCACAAAAAAAATTGAACTGTTTGATTTAAGTTGCAAAACTTTAACGGATATTGTCACCAAAGTAAACACTAGCTTATGATTGGTTGAAGTGGTTTCAATATGAGTTATGTAAGATAACCATCCTACTTATAAAACTTAAATCTAAACACTATACTTTTCTTATTCTTTGGCATAAGGGTTATAATGGTGGGCAGAAACGTTAATCAAAATTTAGAATTTAGAATGTAGAATTTAGAATTACCGATCCCTCAGGTTAGAGGCTTGAAACAAGGAAAATTCTTCTTCTTTTGGTAGATTGCATATGGCGAGGTTTCCTCGCCATACCTCGATAGCTTTTCATCCCCTTGAAAGAGGAGGTTTGGAACCCTTTTTTTCAGTCATTAATCGCAGAATATAAATTTAGGGTGATTAGCTCGTTTATGAATGAGGTTGGTTCAATGAGATGGATTGTTTATATTATACTAACTGTTATTACTTATGTAATTATTTTAGTTAAACTTAAAGTAAAAACCCAAAGGGATAAAGTTAGGGAGGCTTATATTTTATGGAACACCTTAACCTTTTTTTTGATTTTTGAATTTATTTTTATTGAATCTTTATTTAGTCAATTTTTCTTACATTTATTAGGATTATTTCTCTCCTTTATTTATGCTATTTCTATTTATATTTATTTAAAATCTATCAGAAAAGACATCGATACTATTTTCTATAATCTGCTAGAGCAAACCCAAGGTAAAGTCAGTATTTTAACGTTTATGCAAGCTACCGAATTACCCTCTAATGAAGCACAAGCATATCTAGATCAAAAGTTAAGAGAATTAAGAGGAAACCGTCATAGCAGCCGTGGGAATATTTATTATGAATTTAGTAGTTGGCAATAAAATATAACTATAAAAGAGAAGATAACAAGTCTTCATACCTGTCTAAAATAGGCTCAAAATTATAGACTTTCTCTGCATACTGTCGTCCTTTTCCTCCCAGAGACTTAACTAAATCAGGATTCAAATATAGTTGTTCGATTGCTTTTGCTAAAGCCTGAGAATCTTCAGGGGGAACTACTAAACCGCCCTCACTTTTTCTAATCGCCCTAGCTGCTGTTCCATCAGCAGGAACAGAGGCAATAATGGCCCGCCCACTTGCTAATAATACCTGTATTTTAGAGGGCATATTGAAAGAAATAACATTATGTTTTTGCATCACCATGCCTACATTAGCAGCAGCTAACATTTCCGGTAACTTATGTCTTGGTTGAAAGGGTTTCAAAATAACATTGGTTACTTTTTTCCGATAACAGTAACGGTTTAATCTTTCTAAGGCTTCTTGTTTACCCACAATTACGATCGCTAAATCATCAATATGACTTAACAAAGCTGCAGCATCAATTAAAATTTCCAAGGGTTGAGTTAAAGCAATATTTCCCGAATACAAAACAACAAATTTACCATCCAAATTATTTTCCCGTCGAAAATAATTATCCTCTTGATTGAGAGGTTTAATAAAGTTAACATCTACCCAATTAGGAATTTCTACTATTTTTTCTTTAGGAACTTTTTTCTCTAAAAGATTTTCCGTAAATCCATCACTGATCACACTAATTTTACGAGCCGTTTTATAAGCAAAATTTTCTAACCATCGAAATAAACTAATCATTTTTGGGTTACGAATTAGATCCACATGAATTGCCGCATCAGGCAAAATGTCCTGTAAGTTTAAAACAATAGGGGTTCGATATAACCAGCTAATAATGGCAGCCGGAACACAAACTGGTAAACCAGGGATGGTCAGAAAAATAACATCAGGACGAGATCCTTTGAGAACTTGAAACAAACTCAAACAAACAAAACTTATCTCAAATAAAGCACGGTTTCTAAAGCTTCTCTTACGACGTATCCAGACGAAACTACGTTGAATTTTGACTCCATTGCGGTCTTCAGTTACATATAATTTCCCTTGGTACTCTTGAGCAATCTCACTATTAGGATACCAAGGCATGGCTGTGATAACCCGAACAGTATGGCCTCTCTTAACCAAACCTTCTGCTAATTCTGTCATCAAAGGGGCAATGCCAATGGGTTCTGGATGATAATTATACGAGTAAATAAGGATTCGCATATCCTGATAGTTAAAATTAAAATTTAGGTAGACTGCAAAAATTCATACTTGAGGGATGATATAAGCGGCTAGGAATTGACGGGCAAGTATATTAGCAAATTATAAAGAGGTAATTTAGACGAGTTTTCTTTATTCAAACCTAATCGATCCTAAAGGTCAAGGTATTTTCTGAAAAACTTAGCTTAAACTACAATAAATAGAGGATCGTAACTGGCACTCAAAGGCTTGATGAAAAGGCGATCGCTACACTGGACTCAAGATTTAAGGAGTTATCCTAAAATGCTGTTAAAACTACGTCAAATTTTTCTCGTTTTTTGTCTGAGTACCCTATTATTACTAACCGCCTGTGCAACTCAAGCTCCTTCCCGATTTGACCAAGCCCAACAAGAAAGCTCTGGGAGGGGGAATAGTGCCGTTGTTCGAGGATCAGAGTCTGGAGGCAGTTTTAACCAGTTTTTCCCCCCTTCTGGTGGCGGATATGAGCGTGTCTATACCCAAGAGAAGAAAGGGTTTGCAGAAGCCAAGTTAAAAAAAGCAGGTAAGGAGGTAGCCGTGTTGGCGATTTCTGATACCTTAAACAATCCCAGTGCGCTCAAGAAATTTGAGAACAGTAGCCAAAAAATTGCGGGTTATCCTGCGGTTTCTCAAGGCAGTAAGGGAACTGCGCTGCTTGTCGGATCTCGCTTCCAAGTCAAAGTATTATCCCGTGATCCTTCTTTCTCCCAAGGCGATCGCCAGACGTGGTTAGAAAAATTTGATCTCGATGGATTAGGGAAGTTGAAGCCATAATCAATTATTAATAACTAAGGACTGTTTCATCATTGCCAAAGCTACTTTTAAATTAGCTTGTGTCCACAGTAAAGGAGTAGCGTCTCCTGGTACATAAGCTCCATTTTCTAAGTAATACAGTTCAGGACATTTGAAGCCGCCAAATTTACTACTCAATGGGGTAATTTGTCCTAGAGAACGGTTTAAGTAGTTAGTTTGTTGTTGAAGATATTGATGGTTTTTAGTTTCTTGGAATCTGAGTCCAAAAATAGCAGAAATAATCGGATCAAAAATACACCATTGGGCTTCTTCTCCTGGTTGTAGTTCCCGATTATTCTCTTTAAACCATTGTTCTCTTTCTGTGGAAAGACTGGTTCTTATTTCTTGAGGAACTTCTTGATAGTTTTTACACCAAAAAGAATCTTTTAGATAGCGTCTAATACCATAATCTCCTTGTAAGTGATTAATCACATTATCAAGTATTTTCTCGCATTTTTCTACTTTGACAATCTTTAAAGGATAAATTAGAAACAGTAAAGCTGAATCGTAAAGTCGATTTTTAGGAGGAGCTTGGATACATTCTCCTGGTAGTATTGTATCTAAGGTTTCTTGTCATTTTTTAATTAATTTATCCAAAAAATTAACCGTAATCAGTTCAGTTTCATACATTAAATCATCGGCTGATAATTTTTCTTTAAGTAACTGTTTAATTTCAGTTAAAGCAGCCACAACAACACCGATACTTGAGGCTTCAATTTTAGGATCTTCTTCCCAATGACCACTATCTTCATCTTGCCAATATTTAATAGCTTTAAAATAAACAATTATTAGACCAATAATTTTTAATTGATTGGCATTTGGCGTTATTATTTCTTCTCTAACTAATTTACTATAGAACCAAACAAAATAACCTAACGCATCATTTTGAGCATGACCCCATTCTTGAGCAATTTCATCTAATGTTTCCCCATGAAAGCGAATATGGGGCCGTTTCATGATTTCATTTTTATCAACTTTTCCCTTAATAATATTGACAAACTTTAATTGATGTTTGTTAAAATATTTCATTAAAGTATTGACTGTATTAATGGCTATATTCTTTTGACCACAAAAGTAATGAGCATAAGCTAAATAAATATTGTCCCTAATCCAAACATTGCTATATCCTGTATATTCAGTATCAGAAATCAACTCAGCCGCAGGAAATAACCCATTATCCAAAATGGGAAAACTCAAGGTATTTTGTTGTTCTAACAAGCTATTAATAGCCTGAATATCTGATAAGGAATAGTTTTCACGAATCAACTGACCAATGGTTTGATTATGAATGATCATTTTTTTGGTTGGTAATGTTGGCAACGGCCATCTTCCCTAACAAATATAACTGGGAGACTGTAATGGTGTCTCAATTGATATACGAACTTTTACAGGAAAACTTTCTGGGGATAACACTAACGCTTTCAGTTTATTACTTTAGTCTTTGGAGTTGATTTGGCATCAATTTTCCAAAAATAACACTAACACTAACGCTAGCACTAACACTAACGCTAACAGTAGGACTTCATAATGGTAATTAGGGAAACTACTGAAACCTTGATGTACACTATGAAGACCGTTAACGTTCTTGATGTCGCTATTAACAATCTTTCCACCAGAGAATTACTGGAATCTCTCAACAAAAGAGGAGGCGTTGTCGTAACCCCTAATGTTGATCACTTAATGAAACTCCGTAAAGATCCTGAACTGCGGAAAGTGTACCAACAGTGTGACTATCGAGTTTGTGACAGCAAGATAGTTCAGTTTGCTTCTTACTTCCTAGGGACACCCATTCAAGAAAAAATTTCTGGCTCAGATTTATTCCCTGCTTTTTATGAATACAATAAAAATAATGAGGAGATCAGAATTTTCCTTTTAGGGGCACAAGAAGGCGTTGCTCAAATAGCTCAGGAGAACATTAATCGAAAGCTAGGCAGAAAGATTATAGTTGATTGCTATTCTCCTCCACTGGGTTTTGAGAAGGATGAAGCGGAATGTCAAAAGATTCTCGATAAAATAAAAGCATCAGGGGCAACCGTTTTAGGAGTGGGTTTAGGTGCGCCCAAACAGGAAAAATGGATTAACTCTTATAAGAAACAATTACCCAATATTAAAATCTTTTTAGCCATTGGAGCAACTATTGATTTTGAAGCAGGATATAAACCGCGTTCTCCTAAATGGATGAGTGAAGTGGGATTAGAGTGGTTATATCGTTTACTATCTGAACCTCAACGGCTTTGGAAACGTTATTTAATTGAAAGTATGCCCTTCTTTGGCTTAGTTTTACAGCAGAGAATTAGGACAATGCTCCGTCCTAATTTTTCTGATGAACCTGGAGTCATAAATCCTCAAAATGATCCCTTATCTTAAGTATGATTGGTTACTTGTGTAATTTAATTGCTTCGTCAATTTGCTGATATAAATCCCCTAAATTAGAAGAGTTATCAAGGACAATATCGCCCATTTTGACTTTTTCGTTTATGGGAAGTTGACTCTTAATACGGGCGATAGCATCTTTTTCAGTTAAATTATTTCTTTTCATTAATCGTTTCATTTGTTTTTCATAAGAACAATAAACTATCCAAATTTCTGTAACTAAATAGGTCAAATTTGACTCAAAAAGTAAAGGGATATCTAAGATAATTACTTCTTCTTGAGATTGATTAATTTCTTCTTTAAACCGTTGTCTTACATAGGGATGGATTTGGCTTTCTAACCATTTTTTTTCGATTGAATCATTAAAAATAATCTTTCCTAACTTCTGACGATTTAATTCCCCAGTTTCTGAACAAATCCTATCTCCGTATCTTTGTTTAATGGTTTCTAAAATAGGAGAATTAATTTCAACAGCCTCCTTTGCATAAATATCAGCATCTAAAATAGACAAATGATAATTATTAGCTAAATAATCAGAGACAGTGGTTTTGCCGGTAGCAATGCCTCCCGTTAATCCAATAATTCTCCTTGAGTTTTGCTTCATTTAAAAAAGTAAAATAAGCCCACAGTTTTCAGGAATAATATCTAGAGATTTGCTAAAATATAAGGATACTAAATAAGGTTAGTTATTTTATGAAAAGCTTAAAGTGTCCTAAATGTGGAGGAACTTTAGAAGCCATCATGTATGAAGATATCGAAGTTGATCGTTGTTGTCAATGTACAGGCATTTGGTTTGACTCATCAGAAGCAGAAAATCTCAAAAGACTTAAGGGATCTGAAAAAATTGATATTGGTGATCTAAATACAGAGAAGGCAACAGAAACATTAGACGCAACTATTCCTTGTCCCCGTTGTCATGTTTCAATGATCAAAATGTTGGATCTCGATAAACATCCGATTTGGTATGAAACCTGTCCTCAATGTCAAGGAATTTGGTTTGATGCAGGAGAATTTAAAAAATTTAAGGATAATTTTTCTCAACCTAAGTTATTATCTAAAGCCATGCGAGTTTTTAGGTTCAAAAAATAATTAACCCATAGTCAAAGCGATACTGAACATTTTTCATTTCAAGTATCGCCTTAATTTCACCAATAATTAATTATGCTCTTGTCACCAAATTCTCTAACTCCCTGATACCAATAACCTTACCACATACCAGGAACTGGTTCTTCAATAGGAGCCGTATTGGGTGATAAAGGAGGTAAACTCATGTCAGGACGATCCCAGTCAATATCTGTACGGCTTACTAAAGGAACTTCCCGTAAGTCTAAACGAGATATCCAACGAGGCATGGCATCAACGAAATAAGCGTCTAAGTAGGAACGCTTGGGGCTAATAATGACCCATTCGCCATTAACTTCTCTCATGATGACATCAGAACCAGCTACCAGGGTTGGCCAATGACGAGGCATCCGAGTGGTAACGTGCCAAACGTCCCGTTCTCCGGTGGTAAAGCCAACATCATAGGTCATTCTGATGTGAGCATCTTTTTGAATGCCAGCAGAAAGGATTTGAATTTGTGCTACATCTCCAGTAACACCACGAATACGTCCAATCGCATAATCTTCAAATTTGAATTTTAACCAGTCTGCACGATAGACATCGATAGGATCTTGTACTTCGGAACCCCGTACCTGACTGATAAGAATTTCTTCTTGAGCCGGTTCGGCTTGAACGGGGGCGATTCCCAATAAGGATAAGCCAAGAGCTAATCCTGCTAAAATATGTGAGTGTTTCATAAACACGATGACCTCACTCCAACCTAAATTGGGTAAATTATTTGTTGACACTTTTCAGGATAATTTAGTTCCCAAGCATGGTCTCTGAAATTTAACTATAGCTTTATAAGTGTTAAGGTAGGGGAACATCTTAATCTGAGTTCGGTGTTCGGATTTATGATTTTTCAAAGGAAAAAATAAGGGTTTGAGACTTCTGGTTTAAGCAAGTGGTATCCAAATTCCCTTATATCTAACTCAGGTTGTTAAGCTCTATTTTGGTTGGCAGTCATGGTCCCAATCATTGATTATTTGTCCATCAGATGAGTTAGACTTTTCAAATCAATTTTTGGGAGAGATTGTAATAAATTGTCAAGCCATTGAGGTCTTTTTGAAACATTTATGTCTTCAGAAGAAGAAACAACTGGCTCAGCTTCGACAAGATCTGATAATTCCGTTGTTGGATTGTCTATGACTGTTTTTGATGCTTGTTCAGAAGGAATATCTAATTCTTCTTGTACAGTTTCTTCTGCGGTGGTAGGTTCTTCTTCTACTGTCTCAGGGGTTATACTTTCGGAAGCCGTTTCTTGAGGTTCTTCTGGAGTAGTGGGTTCTTCTTCTACTGTCTCAGGGGTGACACTTTCGGAAGCCGTTTCTTGAGGTTCTTCTGGAGTAGTGGGTTCTTCTTCTACTGTTTCAGAGGTGACACTGTCGGAAGCCGTTTCCTGGGGTTCTTCTTCTACTGTTTGAGTGGGTGTGGGTTCTGAAGTGTAAATATAATTAGGATCAACGATAGAACGGGCTATTTCTGTTGAGAGTTCCCCTCGTACCAGTTTCGATAAACTATCCTCCCCATTCGGTTCGTAGGTAATGACTCGTACCGTATTATTAAAAGCATTGTTGACTTCATGACCTTGTTCATCGATAAATTCTAACTGTACCCAATTTTTTCCTGGTTCAAACCCTTTTAAATATATAGGTTGCCAAGTATCGATTAAGAAACTTTCCCCATTGATAGTTGCCTTAATACGCCAGTCTATAATATCGTCATCAGGATCATTGTTAGCCACAAAATGCAAAGGCGCATTGGTTAAATAGAAATCTAACATGATCGGTTCGGCCCCATAACTTCCTTGGGGACGACTGTAAGTGAGAAGGGGAAGGGTTGGTTTTGGGGCATTATCTTCTGTTTCTGTAAAGACACTGAAAGTTGTTTGAGCATAAGCCCCTTCATTTTTAAAACTTTCGTGCCAAGGACGAGAGGCAAACACCCGAATGGTATGGGTTCCTGGGGATAAGTCTTCTAAAATAATCGGCTCATCTACATCATAGACAGCCCGATAGGGTTGATCATCCACAAACAGATGTAAATTGGGACCGAGTCCAAGGGTTTCATCTTTGAACAGAGGATAGTCTCTCACCTCTAGTTGTAGCGATACGGTGGTTTCTGAGACTATTTCCTGGGGTTGTGGGCTAATAATACTAACTTGGGGATGATATTGGTCGAGAACTTCTTTTAATTCTTGAATAACTGGCGGTGGGGCAACTTCTGATAATTTATTGGTCGTAACAGGCACAGGAGATGGTTCTATTCCTGGGGAAGTCACTTCTAGGCGATCGCTGCATCCGACTAAACCCCAACAGAGGAGACTAACGAGAAGAGAACTTGATAGAATTTTGATTAATGGCGATCGCTTATTCAACCC
Source organism: Crocosphaera sp. (assembly GCA_030064935.1). GTDB lineage: Bacteria > Cyanobacteriota > Cyanobacteriia > Cyanobacteriales > Microcystaceae > Crocosphaera. The sequence continues at coordinate 30,614 of JASJEA010000012.1, forward strand.
AAACACTTTTTATTCTCCTTGTTGTTACCAAATCACTCATCTTTGACTATATCAGTTATAGGGCATCATTTAATCTCCGTTCTCAATTCCAAATTTTCAATTGTCTTCTAATAATTTTTCTGCTTCTTTCGAGGGTAAGGGGCGATCAAAAAAGTAGCCTTGACCGAAATCACAATGAGATTTTTGTAGGTAAACCAACTGTTCTTGGGTTTCAATTCCTTCGGCTACCACTTCCATTCCTAGGTTATGGGCTAAGGTAATAATCGATTGAATAATCTTCAAATTTTCTTCAGTTTTACCAATACAGTTAACAAAAGAACGATCAATTTTCAAAGTATCTACTGGAAAGCGATGTAGATAACTTAAAGATGAATAACCTGTGCCGAAATCATCTAAAGAAATTTCTAGATTTCTTTCTTTTAATTGTCTCAACAACTGGCTGGTGATGATAGAGTTTTCAATCAAAGAAGTTTCGGTAATTTCTACTTTTAAGTTATGAGGATTTAATCCAGTTTTTTTTAAAATATTATCAATTTCTTCAATGAGATTTTCTTCTTTTAATTGTTGACTAGATAAATTAACAGCTACTTTGAGAAGTTTACCATTAGGAAACTTTTTTTTCCAAGTTTCTATCTGATAACAAACCTTTTCTAAAACCATTTTTCCTATGGATATAATTAACCCTGTTTCTTCGGCAACTGGAATAAATTCACCAGGGGAAATAAAACCTTTATGGGGATGTTGCCAACGAATTAAAGCCTCAAAACCGACTAATTTAATATTGTTTAAATCCATAATGGGCTGATAATAAATATCAAATTCTTGTTTATCGATGGCATAGCGTAAATCTCTTTCTAAGGTGATTAATTTTAAAGCTTGTCTGTGCATTTGAGGGTTAAACAGTTCATAACGAGCCCTTCCTTTGTCCTTGGCTTCTCCCATTGCCAGATTCGCATCCCGTAAAATTTCTGCGGCTGAATTATAACTGGGCATACTAATAGTAACCCCAATACTCGGACTGGTAAATATTTCTTGTTCTTCGATTAAAAATGAGGTGGTTAAGGTTTGTTTAACTTGTTCTGCTACTTTTAAGGCTTCATTTACATCACGGATGGGATCTAGTAAGATAGCAAATTCATCTCCCCCTATTCTGGCCACGGTATCTGCGAGACTGATTAAGGTTTCTAGGGTACGACTTACCCCTATTAACAGAAGATCACCTACAGTATGACCTCCACTATCATTAATCATTTTAAAGCGATCGAGGTCTATTACTAACACGGCAAAGGCATAGTCATCTTCTTCTTGAACTCGTTTGAGGGCTGAGTTAACTCGTTCTAAAAATAGGGAACGATTGGGCAACTTAGTTAAGCTATCATGTAGGGCATCATGGAGTAATTGCTGTTTAATTTCTGCTAAGTCTGCGGTTTGTTCTTCGACTTGTTTTTCTAATTGGTTGTTTAAGGCTTGCAGTTGATAACGTGCTTTTTGTAGGGTTAAATGGATCGAGACTCTAGCGAGAACTTCTTGAAACTGAAAGGGTTTAATAATATAATCGACTCCCCCCGCCTCAAAGGCTTTAATTTTATCTTCTACATCTTGTAAGGCACTGAGGAAAATGATTGGGATTGCGGCGGTTTCTGGGATATTTTTTAATTGTTGACATACCTCATAGCCATCTAAGTCGGGCATTTTTACGTCTAAGAGAATGAGATCCGGAGGCTGGTTTTTAGCCGCCATCAATGCCATCCTTCCGGTGGTTACAGCCCGTACTTTGTAACCTACTTTGGTTAACATGGTTGATAAAACCCGAAGATTAGTTGGTTTATCATCGACAATTAAGATATTTGCTGGAGGCTGGGAGGCATCAAAATTAATCATGAAGAAAGAGCATAATTATGATTACATTTCAAAATAATAGGCATGGCTTATGATCATTGTGTGATTTCCATTATCTGATCAAAATTGTAATTATTGACTAAATCAGTTATAGCTTGACATAAATCTGTATGTTTTGGGGATAAATCATGGAGAAGTTCTAATATGGCTTCTCCATCTGCTGCTGCTGCCTGTTGATGCAGTTGAGTACGCAAAGACGACGAAATTGTTTGTATTTCAGTCTTCAAATCATCTAAATCATGGTGTTGAGGCCTATTTTTTAAACTTTTGCTGGTTAAGGAATTATCGTAAATATAAGTCACGCCCAAATGTTGGCTTAATTTTTCAAAGATCAGGGATTCAGAAACAGGTTTACTGACAAAATCATCACACCCCATTTCCAAAATACTGTTTCGATCTTCGGTTAAAACGTTAGCGGTTAGAGCGATAATTTTTGTGGGCTTTTTTATGTTTAATTTTGTCATTCTAGCACGAATATATTTGGTAGCTTGATAACCATTCATCACTGGCATTTGTAAATCCATCCAAATCAAATCAGGTTGCCAAGTTTCCCAAATTTTAACTCCTTCTTGCCCATTAGTCGATTCCTTGATTTGGAATCCAATGGGTTCTAGAAGATTATTTAAAAGCTTACGATTTGTCGCATTATCTTCAACAATCAAAATACGATACTTGGGTTGATTTGGGGCTAAGCCAATGATTTTTGGATGATGGGCTACATCATGATCAAGGTTACTATTTTTAGCAATTTCTAGTGATAAAGTAAAATGAAAAATAGTTCCCCCTTTAAGGGTACAACTGACTTGTAAAGTTCCTCCCATCAAATTAACAAATTCTTGGCTAATGGTTAACCCAAGCCCTGTTCCTTCTTGACTTCTACGACCTAATTCTGTTTGATAAAAAGGTTTAAATAAATACTGAACTTCTTCGATATCAATACCGGGACCTTGATCTTCTATTTCAAATAGCAAAGGAATAAAATTATCATTATCTTGCTTTACTTGCTCGTTGACTTTTACTCTCAAAATAACTTCTTTTTTATTCGTAAATTTAATGGCATTGTTTAGTAAATTGATCAAGATTTGGCGTAACTTACCTTCATCGCTAACAATATATTCTGGTACTTTATCCTCTAATTCCAGTTTCAAATCAATTTGTTTATTGTTAGCTTTTAATTTAAACATCCGCATTAGTTTTTTAACTAATTTATGAATATTAAAAGCCTGAACATTAAGATTCGTTTGACCAGATTCAATTTTTGCCATATCCAAAATACTTTGAATTAGGCTTAATAAATGTTCTCCACTTTGATTAACTATTTCTATATACTGTTTTTGTTCAATTTGCAAATTGTCATCATTACTAAGCAATTGAGTAAACCCTAAAATTGCATTTAATGGGGTTCTTAATTCGTGGCTCATGTGGGCCAAAAAATTACTTTTAGCTTGACTAGCTGACTCTGCTGAATCCTTTGCTTTTGCAAGTTCAGTTAATAATTGAGATTGTTGAATTGCTAAACCTAATTGCTCAGAAATTTGTTTTAAAAGTTTAATTTCTGATGATTTCCAATGACGAGAACAACTATTTTGGTAACAAGCTAAGAAACCCCATAATTGATTACGAACAAAAATAGGGGCAATAATATAAGCTCTAGCTTGAAATTGTTCTAAGAAATCAATATGACATGGTTGATGTCCAACAGTATAAATATCATTAACCTTAAAGGGTTCATTATTTTGATAGCTTCCCCTCTGGATTTTTTGTAAATAAGTATCTTCCCAAACTTTTTTAAGCTCCTTTCCTACCAATTTCACCCATTTTTTGGCAACGGATTCAGCAATAAATTCTCCACTCCCATCTTGATTAAATTTATATAACGCTAAGCGATCACTTTCTAAAATATTTCTCATTTTTGCAAGGGTATCCCGAAAAAGAATATCGAGATCCAAACTTTGATGAATTTGCTGAATAATTTCATTTAATATCTGGGATTGCCGTAAATTACGGGAAAGTTTTTCTTCAATTAATTTTTGCTCAGTAATATCTCTACCAACGGCTTGAATTTCTGTTAACTCCCCCATCTCATCAAAAAGTCCTCGATTGGTCCAATATTGCCAACGCATTTCTCCTTGGCCATTAATCACAGGATGCTGATAACTAACTACTAGGTTATCTAAACTGAGTTGCCTTAACTGGTTTTGTACACAAGTTTGATGAGCTACAGGAATAATAGAAAATAAACAACTATTAATAATGTCTTCGTACCGTTGGCTAAAATAACGACAATAAGCTTGATTGACAAAAGTTAAGGTGCCATCGGGCAAAAAACGGCAGATTAATTCCGTTTGATCTTCAACAATGGCTCGATATTGGGCTTCACTTTCTTTTAAAGCAATTTGCGTTTTTCTCAGGCGCTCAAGCGATCGCAAGATATAGTATCGCCAAACAATGAACCCGATGATCACTAAACAACTGGCCAGTAATATTCCGTTGATAAATTGAGGAGAAAGGGTAATAACCGAATCGGGTTGATGCCAACGTTGATGAATTTCTTGATAGTCTGGGGTACCCTTAAACTGAATCAGAGCTTCCTGAAAGCGTTGTAATAATTCAACATTATTCTTGCAAATCGCAATCGCTATAGGAATTGCTTCAGGAAAATATTTTAAGACTTTGAGGCGATACTCAATGGAAATACTTTGGGCTAATTTTTGAATCGGGGCTTCCGGATAGGCTAAGGCATCAACTTCTCCGGATAATAAATAAAATAAAGCCTCTTCAGGAGAGTCTACAATTTTTAGTGTAACGTTCTCATCGTTTTTTAAGAGATTAATAGCTGCATTGCCCTGAATAACAGCGATTTTTCTCCCAGAGAAATCTGTCTGAAGATTGATTAAATTACTATCTCGTAAGACAAAAAGAGCAATGTTGAGGGTTTCTATGGGAGTTGTATATTGAAACCATTGGGAACGAGTCTCAGTAATGGCTAAGTTGGGTATGAAATCTACTTCCCCTTTTTTTAACGCTGCAATGGCTTGTTGCCAAGTGTCCTTAATCTCATACTTTATCCTCACATTTGCCCGTTTTGCTACTGCTTCTATAACATCAATGGCAAACCCCTGGGGGTTTCCCTGGTTATCCACTGAATAGCTGGGGGGAAAATAACGAGGAACAGCAGCCGTCACCGTCATAAGATTCGGTGGAAAAAAGGTAACCGAAGCATTCCCCGAAGGAGAGGGAGAAAGACTGGGAGACTGAAAAAATAGATAAAACCCAATGAGGATGGTTATTAAGGTAATAAAGCGGTTATATGCCACGTATTTCTTTTGGCGATCGCAATAGACTTTTTGATTTTTTCATGCTTCCATTCATTTGTCTGTGATCCTACTCAGTTTAATTCTTTTTAGAGTCTTGTTTGGCCTTGCCCCAGGCATTCATCATTCGTCCGAAGTTTTGGGTAAATTCTTCCCATCCCCACCAACTGCCCACACGGTTTTCATCCCAAGAGGAGGAAAAAATACCATAGCTTAACCCCAACACTCCTAAGCCAAACAGCCCCAAACTAACAGCACCAACGGCAGAAGTGGGAATATCTAGCCACTCATGGCTGACTATCCAGTAGAAGACGAAAAAGGATGACATCCCTAATGCGGTGGGAATACCTGAAAAAATCGCCATACGCTTAATCATCCGTTGACTAACCTGCTCAGGAATTACACTGAGGCTGGCATCAGAATTTTTGCGGTTTTTTTGGACATTTTTGGTCGTTTTAGCAGTATTTGAGGATTTAGGTGGAGATTTTTGGCTTTTTTTATTCTTTTTTTGTTGGGGTTCAAAGGGTAAGGAGTTTCTTGAAGACTTGCTTGGCATAAGTTTTGAATGGGGATAGAAAATTAATTAAAAGGTTCCAATAAAAATGTGCTCAATAACACACTTTTGTCGATTTTAACTTAATATGGACGGTTTAGGTGTGGGCGGTGCGGGTAGATGAAGCAAAATGTAGAATGTAGAACCATTTCACTGAGATAAGTTCTACATTCTACATTCTTAATTATTAATTCCTCTTATCCAAACTATCTAAACTTAATGGCACAAAATCACCATATATCGTTAAACCCAATAACATCTCTTCTTCTGCTGCAATCAGTTGGCCAGTCAAGACGCAACTTTCATCTTTTTCGGCTTTGGCTCTAACAGTGGCTCGAATATCAACAGCAGAAAATTTCGGTCGATAGTCCCCTGATTTTTGCTGCACATAGTTCCAAAGAATATCCCTGATCAAAGCTTGATATCCTTGATTACCAGAAAGCCCTTTTAACTTGTCTTTTAGGGTTTTTTCTAAACGAATGCTAGTGACTTCCATTTCAGTGGTTGAGGTTCGCGGAAGGGTTTTCATGATTTTTTCCTCATCTAAGGTAGACATTTCAGTAATATAAGTGTAGTATGAAAAAGATTCTTTGAACACGGTTGAAAACTTTCATGTTACTTTTCTGTCTTCTATTGTCGTCTCTCATAAATCTCAGGGGTTGCCAACAACAGCAAGCTGAGAGTTGGGGTATGAAATGGAGAGATAGGGAGAGTAATCCCAGTATTAATGGAATAATAACCCTTAAAACAGATTTATTAAGTCAATTTTATCGAGATTATTCCTTTTTTAAGGAGAATAAACCCCAAAATATTAGAAAATCTCTAACTCAAGAAAGCGTAAGGTGGAAGCCAGTCTTCCCTATCCCTAGGTAAATACTTAAATCCTTAAAGTTGTTCTTACCCCTGCTTTCTTAACCCAGAGAAGGCGGGGGTTTTTTCAGGGCAACCAGAGTGGATGCACTCCTCAAACACAGTTCAAAAGTATGATTTTATTCCTATCAACGATGGGTTAAATAACCGCCATTTTTTAAGCGAAACAAGACGATGTTGAAATTAACTTACACTAACGACGGATTTTATATCGAGTCTCTTGAGCAGTCCTTAGAAGCTTGGGTAACTAACCGTGTTATGTTAGCATTACGTTCTGGTACTAGCCTTTGTGTGGAACCCAGCACCGCCTCGATTCTAATTCCTTTAGACTTTCCTTGTTTGGACCAATTATTAGAAAATGCTAAGGCTCTTACAGGAGAAATTGTAGAAATCACCCCCTGTGATCAACATTCCCTCGAAGTTGTTTTAGAAGGAACTTGGTTAGGAGCAGATGTGGCTAGTGAAGAAGGATTATTTGTCTGTCGTTTAAGCGATCGCCTTGAGTCTCTCCTATCAGGTTGGAGTGCTGTGAGACAGGAATGGTAAGATTCCTCGGTTAAGCCAACATGAGTAAGGACCTATGGGAAAATTACTATGTCTTCGGTTCCCCTGTGGGTGCGAGGTTAGACAAAGCAGGGACTTGTTAGCACGACACTGGCTTTTAATGTTCCTTTAATAAACATTGTCTTAAATTCGAGTTAGAGTGATGATATTCAATAAAAAAGAATCGATAATGAATATTAGGGAAAAATTTAAGCAATATCCTCTGGATATGCAGCAGTGGATGATTGAACAGGAAAAAACAAAATTAACCCGTATTGAAAAGGCTTTAAATAATGGAAAAAAACTCTATGAGGGGATAGAAGATGATGAAAAAGGAGAATGGTTATTAGGAACAACTCTTTTATTAGAAAGATATTTATCACTTCTACCGAAGCGAAATTGTCAACTCCATGAAGTCTCAGATGATTATGTTTTTCAAGTATGGGAAACATTGGAAAACGATCCCAGTTTACGGGAATTAATTTCTCAAGTAGAGACAAGATATGAAGGGTTGCTCAAAATCTAATTCTTGTGACATTTATCGGGTCGTAATTGCTTCATTAAACTATAGATTAATGGCGATAAAACCACCCCCATTGCTAACACAAAAACTAAACCACTAAATAAAGCATAAAGGGAAGCAAATAACTTGGCACTATTGGTTAACAAAGGGTTTACTGGTCCCATGCCACTCAGGATCATAGACGCTTCAACCGTTGCATCAAGCCAACTGAGTTCCGCAGTCCAATGATAACCTAAAACTCCGATAAAAAGACCCAAAATAATACAAAGAGCAGACATAGTCAAGTAACTAAAAAAGTCACGGACGAAACTCTTTTCGTGATGGGGTTTTTCATCTAAAAGTATGTCTAAATTTTCCCTATCTCCTCTCTCTTTCATTGCCTGAATTGCTTTAAGAGAGGGACATTGTTTAGCATAAAGACAAACAGGTTTGATGGTATTTTCAGGCGATCGCCTGATTGCTGTCGTACTTTTCAAGTGTTACCCTTTTGAGTTCTAGTAACGTACCTAATCCATTGAAGGCTAATCTGGCTAAATAATCTTCCCCCAAACGGATGATTCTTTTGGGTGAATTCACACAGACCAGAATAAGATGCGATTGTTTCCAGAGTCAGCAATGACGGCTGTATTGCCACAAATCGTAACACCGTAAGGCCAACTAAGACTATGACGAGTAGGCCCACCATAGGACTGATTTTCGCTCTTACTACGGAAATGAGACTGTCCGGTTAAGCCTTGTGCAGTTTTCCCCATAGTCAATTCATCCATCCATCCGACGAGACGAGAATTAGCGGTATCAGCAGCAATCAACCATTGTCCTATCACAGCTACTCCATAAGGCATACTAAGGCTGTCGGGGGTAGGAAAATAACCCCCTTGATTTAATTCAGATCCTTCAAAATTCTTTTGTCCCAAAACCAGACCACAAGGGGCATTATTTTCTGTGGGGACACCATCCCAAATCATGAGACGATTATTCCCCGCATCAGCCAACACTAAGTTATCTTGCCAAATCGCCAAAGCATGAGGCCAACGCATACTTGAAGCTGTTGGACTTCCTCCACCATTTTCATCCCGTCGAGTCATATCCATCTGTCCAAGAACATAATCTGCTGGTTGTCCGTTACGAGTCGGTAATTCATTCCACACTAAAACCCGACGATTGCCAGTATCTGCGACAAATAAACGTCCTTGATGATACATTACTCCATAGGGCCAGTGCATTCGATCAGAAGCTGTATTTACCTCTCCTCGGTTCAGTTGGTTGTGAGAAAAGTCTGCTTGTCCTAAGACAATATCAGCAGGGACATTATTATCTTGGGGTAATTGTTTCCAAATTAAGACCCGATGATTCCAAGCATCAGCCACAGCTAACCCTTCCCCACACACACAAATACCTGTGGGAACACTGACAGTATTAGCCTGGGGACTTCCTTTGGCGTTTTGTCCTTCTTGATAAAAGTCCGGTTGTCCAATAACCCAGTCTGCCGATTGGCCATCGTTTTCGGGACGATGTTTCCAGCCTAACAGTCTATGATGTCCTGTATCACATACCCACAATGGACCGGTTTCGGAAACTAAGCAAGCCCCTCTAGGTCCGAACATTGTTGTAGGAGAGGGTTCAAGAGGCATCACTAAACTATCAGGGATTTGTTCACCGAGTATAATATCTGCCCCTTGAGGGGATAATATATCTAAAAAGTTGTCATCACTGGGAATGTTAGGTGTGGGATTTATCTTTAAGGTGGTTTCCATTAAATTTATTTTATCTTTCCTTTGCCGTTCATTTTAGGGCCAGGTTTTTGATAAGTTTCTATTTGTTAGATTTTTTTCATTCTCTATTATCAATTTTTGAAGCGAGTGAGCATCTTACTCACATTCCTATTAACTCATTTTAACTAAAACAATCCACTACAATTATCTTAAAATTTACGTTCAAAACAGTATCTCAATATTGTTAGATTTTCATGCTATATTAACCAGGAGGTAGAAGATTTTGTAATGTTTCTCCAATACCTTAAGGTGATTTTTTTTGTTTTAATGGCAATATCTAGAAAATCTTTAAATAATTTCAAAAAATCTTGAACAGGTTTCTTATCTTTTTCTTGTGCAATTTCATTCTTATTAATCACTAAGGCACCTAAAGTTTCCTCAACAATTTTTTTAATGCCGTCTGCACCATAAAATTGATAGTCTTCAAGGACTTTTCTGATTTCGATTAACTTTTCTCTTAGTAAAATCTTTAAAGGTTGATTGAGTTCAGATTCTATGATTTTTTCCAGTAAAGATTGTATCTGATCCTTATTCTTAATTCTCAATTCTCAATTCTTAATTCTCAATTCTTAATTCTTAATTCTCCATTCTTAATAAATAACCCAACCCGATCCCAGTTTGTAAGCCTATCAATAACCAAGCGATCGCTAGTCCGATAACTTCCCCTAAAAAGAGATTAGTTTTTAACAGTAATATGCCTCCTATTACCCACCCTAAAGCTAACCCTAATGACCAACTTATCCCATTAAAAATAATCCAGAGATAACTGTTGGACAATATAGGTTTTAAAACCCACCATTGCCATAAACCTAACCATACTCCTGTGATTCCTCCTAATATTAATCCTGTTTGTAAACGAATCATAATTAATTCAGTTCGAGGAACAAACCAACCCATAACACCAAATTGACTACCTCCCATTAAACCCCAAGGAATTAATGTCGCTAAAATCCATAACCAAGCATGAGGGAAAAAACGACTTAAAATTAATGCTTGAAATGATCCAATTATGGTTCCACCAATCATTCCTTGTATTATTTTTAAATCAGGAGGTTCCCCAATTTCTATCCAAATCAAACTTAATAAGAAACTGAAAAAGGTAACCATTGTCCAGGTTAAAAACACAAATTGATATGTATTTTGAGGGCTCTTTTTAGATATGCTCATATTTTTTTTAGGAATATAAATTAGATTTTTTATTCTTTGATAGAAGCTAAAATACGGTTCGTTTCTTGAAGATAATTTTTATCTTTAGCTTGCGTTACCTCCTACTAAAGCTAAGGGTAAATTAATTATAATAGCGATGGTAGCAGGGAAAGATTTAACTGAAAAGAACATCGAAATTGTAATCATATGGGAAATAAACCCGCCAATATTAGGCGCAACTCCAGGCAACTTTAAGAATGGGGACCGTAGTTGTTTTACGCTGGTTTGACTATCTTTGAGGGCAATATCACTGAATTCCACATCCACATGAGCTATATTAACCCCTGCCCCATGCATCTCCTGGGGTGCGTCTTGATCGCACCTGTACCCATTCATACAAAGGATTATCTTGGAGAGAGTTGTGAAGTATCCCACCCTCAACGAAGTAGGGTGGGGTACTTCAAATAATTGTAGCATTGAGTATATTTTCAAAGTTAAATTCTTTGATCATCAAGTGTTGATTGGTTATTATATGCTTCTAAATTAGTGTTTAGTTTATCTTTTCTAGGATTTACCCATCTTTTATACCAATAATCTACTAAATCTCTTTTAGTGAATTTTTTCCAGATTACTTTATTTGTACATCCTAATAAATATTCTTGCCAGTTTTCTGCTAAAGGGCAGCAATAATATCCTCTTTGCCAACCGATACTAAGCATCTCTTGTGATAAATTTAATTCCCGTAATCCCCTTTTCAAAATTCGCATTTTCCAGTTAGGCCCGTTACCAAATTTGTAACGACCAAAAACATCTTCTGGGACAATATTCTTGATTAATTCCCAACTACCGTTAGCGGTAATATGTAAATGACTTTGCCCTTTTGTATAATCTAAAAAATCCCAATTTATTAGACGGTTATAAATTGCCGATTTACCAAATGCAGCTAAAGTATCCACATAAACTAAATCAGGCTTTTTATTTATTCCTGTAATTATGGAAGGACTATCTTTATATTTTTGATAAAAATGTTTGCGTACTTCAGGGAACATTAAGCTTAAAGCAACTAATTTTGCTCCGAAGATTAGATTATAGGGGGCAGTTGCACCTAAAATATAGGCTGTCATACAATTATACAATCTGTGTTTTTTTTGTTCTTTTGTCCAGCTAATATAGTTATCTCTTACTCCCAAACCAATCACAGGATCACAGAGACCAAATATTCCGATTAATTTATCATTTTGGCGATCAAATACAAAATATCTTATTCTTCTACCGTAACCTACAGTAACAGGGATAGACCAAAATGATATCGCATAAGCCCATAGACGTTTATGATCTGCTTTTCGTTCAACAACAACTAAATAAGGATCAATTTTAGTGATATCTATATCTTCAGGCTGTGCTATAAACTTTTGCACTTTATCAAAATATTCTTTTCCTTTTAAGTTAGTTTGTTCGGCTAATTTTTTTTGAACTTCTTTTAAGTCTTCTACACAAATTTTTCTTTCTTCTTGATTCCAAATAATTCCATAATCTTCTAAATTTTGAAGTATCTTATATCTAGTTTCTAATTTGAGAAAGTAGGAGCCAATAGAATTATTGATATAAAGAAAAATTGGGAAATTTAGAGTTTTATCTTGTTTAATCATTCATCTTTTCCCTACTATTATTTTATGAATTAAACTTAGAATCTTGATAAACTTTACTGCTTACCAATTTCTCAAATTCTGTTACTCTAACAGGGAGAGCAAAAGCTTGATCTGATGAAACCATATATAGATTACCTGGAATTGTCTCTCTTTGTATGAATTTAGCAATTACTCCATCATAGTTAATATTAGATTTTACTAAGGCTTTTATATCATCTGAATTACCCATATGAAAGGCAAAAAAGTTTTCTGCTTGCGTTCTAATTTCATCAGATATGGCAGAAGGACGTTGTGTAACTGCTACTAAACCTAATCCAAATTTACGCCCTTCTTTAGCTACTCTTACAAATGGATTGGCATTCGATCTTACAAATTCTTGGGATAAAACATTTTGTGCTTCTTCTACGAATAAAACAGCATTTATTACATTTTCTGGATTATCTGAAGTAAATTCTGCTTTATTTGATTCAAATAGTTTTCGTACTATTATCGTTGATATAATACTGGCATCCATAGTATCTTTTAAAGATAAATCAATAATAATTGTTTTTCCTTGTTTTAAATATTTGAATACATCATCAATAAGATTTGATGATGCAGAATGTAGGCTACCTTCATCAATAAAACGACGAATTCTTTTTCTAATTGCTGCAATAGTTTTTCTTGCAGAAACATCATCTTTTCCTGCTCTGGATGTTTTTTGTGCGCCAAAAAAATCAGAAAAATCCCGATAAAGATTACTAGGATTTTCTACATAATTATCAATATTACCTATAAAGTTAGAAACCCCATCCTCATCCAGATATAAAAGAAAAGATTTCATTACATCAGAAAAACCAGCCCCAAAATTTAATATATCGCCAACTGACATATTTTTGTGCATATTCAAGGTTACTTTTCCGCCATAAATAAATCGATTTTGAGTAGTATATTTTTCAGGAAGCTTTTTATCTGTATAGACTATGACATTATCTCTAATTTTATCATCATCAATATCTCCTAAACCGTAAGTATTAGTCCCTCTTAAAAAATATTCTCCATTCAAGTCAAAAATGACTTTTCCATAGGAAGTATCACGGGCCATATGATAGAGAATTACTTTCATAAGATTGGTTTTACCAAAACCTGACTGAGCAAATACCATAGTACGTTTATTACGCAATTTACCAATTTCAAAAAGAATTGGCGACTTATCTGTAGCGATATCTTCTCCTATACACAGATGTCCAATTTCAACACCTTTTTGATTTGTTTTATTCAGTATTGAACTTATTTCCCGTTGGTTTAAATGTCTAGCAATATAAGAAACAGTGGGTAATTTTCTGACTGCTGTTGTAAAATTAACAGTAGTTCCATTATCTGTAAATGTCCCAAGAATACGCACTTTATAGGTATAGCTGAACATTTTTTGTTTATCTCGTTCAGATAATTCTCTTTCTGCAATTCTTGCATAATGAACAGCAGTTAAAGTTTTATCTTGGGATTTAAAAATAGGATCTTCATCATAAATTTCAGCTTCAACTCTCGCAAGAAATTTAATTCCACCATCATCTTTTGGGGTTAAAACAATAAAATCACCCGTTTGTGGACTAGCTTTTGCATCTTCATAGGAAGAATAGATTAGTAGTGCATCCTCAGTTGTTTTTTGTCCGTATAAAACACCAAAATCTGCTTTTGTCATTAATCAATAATCCTCTTAAAATCTATTATGTGTATCTAAGAAAAGGTTTTCAATATCAACGTTATCCATTCTCTGATCCTTGTAAAGAGAATATTTAAGGCGAGCAATTATTTGTTCTTTAAAATTTCTCTTTAAAGAGATAAAGTTATGGACTTCGCATAATGGGTAAGGATAACCTAAAATGTAGTGTTCTTGGGTCAATCTTGTTAATTCTTTAAAAATCAGTTCTAGCTCATTTCTTGCTCTTTCATTTGAACCCGATTCAATGTTTGGAATAGCATCAAAAATATTAACATATGCTATTAACCAATCATAGTTTTGCAGTTTTTCTACATAGTCTAATCTGGCCGCAAAAAATAACCCAAAACCTCGCCCCCCATAAATAGATTTTTTGATGAACATACCGCCTGAATAGGCCACTTGAAGAACAACATCAGGGACTTCAAACCAACAGCATAACTTTTTACGTTTAGGATTAGTCTCAGTAAAAGGATATTTATCTTTGAGTTCATCTTGCAGATAACTATCAATTTTTTTGAATGTATAACCAAGTTCCATTTTAATAGCAGATTGCTTAGTGACAGCAACTACTGTAACTCCTTTTTGATGAGCGTATTTTCCCAATTTAACTAGATAATTTTGTTGAATTTGTAATGGTCTTAATGTACCATCTCGTAAAATAAAGTCTCCCGTTTTTGTTTCTGGAAGATCAAGTATTTCTAAAATCAAGGCAATTTCTAATACTTCCTGACAAAACCCTAATAATGTTGATAAATTAGCGCAAATTTGTTCCTTTTTATAAGGAAAGATTGTACTTGGTGAGTCCTTAAAAAAATCTAATAAATTTTTAATGGGTTCTAAGGTTAAAAGTTCATCATATATGGCGTTAAGATGTTCTGGGTTTGTAACAAGAATATTCTGTGGATAATAAGCTTTTCCTAAGATAACAGGATCATCTATGGAATTCATCCTAATCTGCTTACCTTCTTGAAAACAGACATAACCACCTGCGTAAATACCTACGGATAGTCCATTATAAAACTGTTCACTATTATAGCTACCATCGATCGCATAAAATCTTTGTTTACTATTGTCAATTTGATCGAAGGGAATAATCTCAAATACTTGAGGGGTTTCTATGTTATTCTCGTTGCCAATAACAGGAATATGAAATTCCTTATTACTTCTTTCATTGATATGTCTTGCTATTGCATTTATTGCACTATCAGGTATTGCTGTTCCTGGCATATCTTACTTATCAGGTCTAATTTAGAGATTTATGAACATAGAGGGCTAATAGAAGCGATTGATCGCCACCAGTGTCATCTTAACACAATTATCGATAAGTTTTGTCAAAACTATTGGTAAATATTGACTATAAGTTGTTTTTGATAGTAATAGTAATTATCATCAGGGTTATATTACTGTTAAAAGTCAACTAGATAAAGGTAGTTTATTTACGATTTATCTACCCATAATTTTTCGATAACTAATCAAACATTTCATCAAAAACTCGACGACGTTTATAAGGAGATTCAGGGGTTAAGTAACTCCAAAGAGACTCCCAATAAAAAAAAGAAACTCCATCAAAACCACGTTTTCTAACGGTTTCAACTTGTTGTTTAATCTGTTCGATTTTGACTTTATTATTTAATGTTCCTGTAAGAATACCGATACTAACTGGTATTTTTTTACGAGCCAATTTAACTGCAGATTGTTCTAATTCTCTATTAAAACTATTAATATCATCGCGATAAACTTGTAAAACTAACTCATCAATCAATCCCCGTTTCACCCAAGTTTTCCAATCTTGTAAATAGTTTTGATAAGAAAAGGAATGAGAATTAGGAGATAAAGAGACTAAAATATGAGGATTAACGGTTTTTATTGTTGTCACTAAATCAGTCATAAATGCAGTTAATTTTCCAGCCCTCCAAGCCATCCATTGAGCATTATTAGGATTTTTAGGTGGATTTTTTCCTCTATGTTCTTGTTGATAAATTTTAATGGTTAATGGATCATAACCTAATTCTACTGGCATTCCAAAATGATCATCTAATTGTACACCATTAACTTGATATTTCATGATAACTTCTAATATTAATCCTTTGATTAATTGTTGTACTTCGGGATGTAAAGGATTTAACCAAACTAATTGCTTAGCTTGTCTTTGATAAGCTTTTTTTCGCCAACGCTGAATTAAATTATTGGTTTGATTATCATTATTAGCTTCTAATTCATCTTGATAAAAAGTATTAAATTCACCTTCTTGAGTTTGGGTTAACCAGTCAGGATGTTTCCTGGCTAATAAAGAACTCTTCGGTATCATTAATCCATATTCAAACCAAGGAATGACTTCTAAACCTCGTTGACGACTTTCTTCTACAATAATCTCTAAGACATCAATTTTTCCTTTCGTCCAATTCAATAAAGGTTCTTGATATTTTCCAATCATTTGCTTAGCTAAAGGACTAGGATAAAATGTATAACCTCGGTTCCAAACAACAGGATAAACTGTATTAAAATGATGCTCAGAAAGTTGTTTAATGGAACGGTTAATACTCCCTGGAAAAAATAAAACCGCACTAGCTACATTGGTTAACCAAACTCCCCTTCTTTCTGCAAAAGTAGGCGAAGCAATGACTTGATCAGATGACGATAAAATTGATTCTGAAACTAACAATAAACATAACATCATTACAGTTAATCCAATAGAGATTAAACGGTTACGCCAAAGATAAAAGTTTTTTCTAATAGTTGGTTTCATATTTATTAAGAAGATTAAAAAGAATAACCCCGAACTCCGAACTCACATTTCTAAATTCTAAATTACTTTTATCTAGTTATTTTCGAGCAAAACTTACACACTCACTTAACCGAAATTTTGATACACTCAATCAAAAACTGTTGTAACATAACTATCCCAACATCCTTAACTTATGGTAAAAGAAGCACTAATTGAACTCAGAGGGGTTTCTAAAGCCTTTGGTGGCTATACTATTTTAGATGAAATCGACTTAACCATTTATCGAGGAGAAGCTTTAGTTATTATTGGTCCATCAGGTACAGGAAAATCGACAATTTTGCGTTTAATTGCTGGATTATTACCTCTAGATACTGGAGAAATTTATATCCAAGGGAAGCGACGCAAAGGGATTATCGAAGATGGTCATCAACCGATGCGCATTGCCTTAGTGTTTCAACAAGCAGCCCTGTTTGACTCCCTCACTGTTGATGAAAATGTGGGCTTTTTCCTCTATGAACATTCTAAACTACCTCGCTACCGCATTCGAGAATTAGTACAGGCTAAATTAGCAATGGTAGGTTTACAGGGAATGAGCGATCGTTATCCTTCCCAACTCTCAGGGGGAATGCGAAAACGGGTGAGTTTTGCCCGCGCCTTAATTGCTGATCCTGATAATCCCATAGATAACCCAGAAATCGTCCTTTATGACGAACCTACCGCCGGCCTAGACCCCATTTCTTCAACGGTTATTGAAGACCTAGTTAGGAACTTACAAAAAGCCCCTGGAGGTTGCAATAGTTATGTTATGGTATCTCACCAAGATAGTACCATTCGTCGTACGGCCGATCGCATTATTTTTTTGTATGGGGGAAAAATTCAATGGGAGGGAACCGTTGATGAAATTGACACAACCTCTAACCCCATTGTTAGACAGTTTTTTACTGCCAGTGTTAAAGGCCCCATTCGAGTCATTGACTGAAACAACAAAATCAAAATTCTCCCCACACCTCCCACTCTCCCCAGTCTCACTTAAGAAAAATTTTTGATACACTCAATTGAGAAAGGTTGTGAGGCGAGACTATGTTAAGAATGCGAACCCTTCAAGAAGGTTCTATAGGAATCTTTGCCCTCGTTGGTTTAATCATCTTCGGAGGTATAGTGGTTTGGTTACGAGGGGGTATTATCGGTCAGCAAACCTACCAATTTTTTGCCGACTTTGAGAATGTTAATGGGCTGCAAATTGGCGCTCCTGTACGTTATCGGGGGGTTGCTGTGGGCAAAATTTTAGGGTTACAACCCAGTAGTAATGGTGTAACCGTGGCCGTAGAAATTTCTTCTACTGAATTACGAATACCCAAAGACTCAAAAATTCAGATTAACCGTTCTGGTTTAATAGGAGAAGCTTCGGTGGATATTACCCCATCTAGGGAGTTATCTGAAGACGCTTTAGCTATTAACCCCGCAAGCAAAGATTGTGCTAAAGCAGAGGAAATTCTCTGTAATAATGATCAGGGTATCCAAGGAGAAAGGGGATCACAGTTAATTGAGGCTTTAACCCGTTTGAGTAATACTTATAGTAATCCTGAGTTTGTGGGTAATCTCAACGCAGCAGCTAGAAATGTGGCTAAAGCAGGGGATAAAATCGCTACCTTATCTCAAGAGGTAACTGAGTTATCTAAGGCTGCAAGGAGCGAAATTGGTGGGGTAAGCGACTTAATCATTAGTGCAGATCAAGCGGCGAAAGATGCCTCACAGTTAATGCTCAATGTTAATACAGTCTTGAGCGAAAATCGCACCGATATCAATCGAACTGTCAGCAGTGCTGCTAATTTAATTAGTAATTTGGATGGGTTAGTCTCAGAAAATAGAGGCAATATTGTTAATACTTTAAGCAGCATCGAAAACACCAGCGATCAAGTGCG